>NZ_JBVVQZ010000007.1:0-277127 GCF_055811635.1 Mesorhizobium sp. WSM4806
CCTACTGCCCTACTGCCCTACTGCCCTACTGCCCTACTGCCCTACTGCCCTACTGCCCTACTGCCCTACTGCCCTACACTCCGCATTTTAGGGGGTTACATCCGGCAAAACTCTTCCCTATAAGGCCCTCCTAGCCTGATACCAGAATCGCGAGCACAACCGGCCGGGTCTTCCCGTCCGGTTTTTCGTGCAAGCCGCCTGCCGAACGGACCCTCGATATGCCAAGTCGCACCGACATCAAGTCGATCCTGATCATCGGGGCCGGCCCCATTGTCATCGGTCAGGCCTGCGAATTCGACTATTCCGGCACCCAGGCCTGCAAGGCGCTCAAAGAAGAGGGTTTTCGCGTCATCCTGGTCAATTCCAACCCGGCCACCATCATGACCGACCCGGAACTGGCCGATGCCACCTATATCGAGCCGATCACGCCGGAAGTGGTGGCCAAGATCATCGCCAAGGAGCGGCCGGACGCGCTGCTGCCGACCATGGGTGGCCAGACCGCGCTCAACACCGCCCTGTCGCTGCGCCGCATGGGCGTGCTTGAGCGCTACAATGTCGAGATGATCGGCGCCGACGCCACGGCAATAGACAAGGCCGAGGACCGGGCGCTGTTTCGCGAGGCGATGAAGAAGATCGGCCTGGAAACGCCAAAATCGATGCTGGCCAACGCCACCGACGTCAAGAATGCCGACCGCAAGACGCATGAGGCCGAACGCGCCGCCCTGAAGGCCGAGAAGCCCGAAAACCTCGACGCCGCGCTCGACGCGCTCGAAACGCGCTGGAACCTCGGTGAGGGCGACCGCAAGCAGCGCTACATCAGCCATGGCATGGCGATCGCCGCACAGGCGCTCGACCATGTTGGCCTGCCCGCCATCATCCGCCCGTCCTTCACCATGGGCGGCACCGGCGGCGGCATCGCCTACAACCGCGCCGAATTCTACGAGATCGTCCAGTCCGGCCTCGACGCCTCGCCGACCACCGAAGTGCTGATCGAGGAAAGCGTGCTCGGCTGGAAGGAGTACGAGATGGAGGTTGTCCGCGACAAGGCCGACAACTGCATCATCGTCTGCTCGATCGAGAACATCGACCCGATGGGCGTGCACACCGGAGACTCGATCACGGTCGCCCCTGCCCTGACCTTGACCGACAAAGAGTACCAGATGATGCGCAACGCCTCGATCGCGGTGCTGCGCGAGATCGGCGTCGAGACCGGCGGTTCCAACGTGCAGTTCGCCGTCAACCCGGCCGACGGCCGCCTGGTGGTGATCGAGATGAACCCGCGCGTCTCGCGCTCCTCGGCTCTCGCCTCCAAGGCGACCGGCTTTCCGATCGCCAAGATCGCGGCGAAGCTCGCCGTCGGCTACACGCTGGACGAGCTGGAGAACGACATCACCGGCGGCGCAACGCCCGCCTCGTTCGAGCCGTCGATCGATTACGTCGTCACAAAAATCCCGCGCTTTGCCTTCGAGAAATTCCCCGGCGCCGAGCCGGTGCTGACCACCGCGATGAAGTCGGTCGGCGAGGTCATGGCCATCGGCCGCACTTTTCAGGAATCGCTGCAGAAGGCGCTGCGTGGGCTTGAAACCGGCCTGACGGGTCTGGACGAGATCGAGATCCCCGGCATCGCGCACGGCGCAGCCAGCCACGCCGACGACCGCAACGCCATTCGCGCTGCCCTCGGCACGCCGACGCCCGACCGGCTGCGCATGGTGGCGCAAGCGATCCGCATGGGCACCTCTCTGGAAGACGTGCACGCCATGTGCAAGATCGACCCGTGGTTCCTCGAACAGATCGCCGGCATCCTCAACATGGAAGCCCGCATTCGCGAGCACGGCATTCCCGAAGACGCCGCCAATCTGCGCATGCTGAAGGCGATGGGTTTCTCCGATGCCCGCCTCGCGTCCCTGGTCAGGAAAGACGTCGAAGAGGTTCAAAAGATACGCGAAAAGCTCGACGTTCATCCGGTTTACAAGCGCATTGATACTTGCGCCGCCGAGTTCGCCTCGCCGACCGCCTACATGTACTCGACCTATGAGGTGCCCTTCGCCGGCGCGCTCGCCAACGAGGCGCAAGTCTCGTCGCGAAAAAAAGTCGTCATCCTCGGCGGCGGCCCGAACCGCATCGGCCAGGGCATCGAGTTCGACTATTGCTGCTGCCACGCCGCCTTTGCGCTGCGCGACGCCGGCTTCGAGGCGATCATGGTCAACTGCAACCCGGAGACCGTGTCGACCGACTACGACACCTCGGACCGGCTCTATTTCGAGCCGCTGACGCCGGAGGACGTTTTGGAGATCCTGCGCGCCGAGCAGGCGTCGGGCGAACTGGTCGGCGTCATCGTCCAATTCGGTGGCCAGACGCCGCTGAAGCTGGCGGATGCGCTGGAGAAGGCCGGCATCCCGATCCTCGGCACCTCGCCCGACATGATCGATCTCGCCGAAGACCGCGACCGCTTCCAGAAGTTGTTGCACAAGCTCGGCCTCAGCCAGCCGAAGAACGGCATCGCCTATTCGGTCGAGCAGGCCCGCCTCGTCGCCGGCGAGCTCGGCTTCCCGCTGGTGGTGCGCCCGTCCTATGTGCTCGGCGGCCGCGCCATGCAGATCATCCACGACGAGAGCATGCTGCAATCCTATCTGCTCGACACCGTGCCCGGCCTGGTGCCGGAGGACATCAAGCAGAAATACCCCAACGACAAGACAGGCCAGATCAACACACTGCTGGGCAAGAACCCGCTGCTGTTCGACACCTATCTCTCGGGCGCCATCGAGGTTGATGTCGACTGCCTGTGCGACGGCAAGTCGACTTTCGTCTCCGGCATATTGGAACACATCGAGGAGGCCGGCATCCATTCGGGCGACAGCGCCTGCTCGCTGCCGGTGCACTCGCTGCCGTCGGAGCTCGTCGACGAATTGGAGCGCCAGACGGCCGCACTTGCCCGCGCGCTCAATGTCGGCGGCCTGATGAACGTGCAGTACGCGATCAAGGACGGCACCGTCTATGTGCTCGAGGTCAATCCGCGCGCGTCGCGCACCGTGCCCTTCGTCGCCAAGACCATCGGCCGGCCCATCGCGAAAATTGCCGCCCGCATCATGGCCGGCGAGAGCCTGGAAGACGCCTTCGCCCATTACGGCGCCATGCCCGACCCCAGAAATCCCGGCCACATCGCGGTCAAGGAAGCGGTGTTCCCCTTCGCCCGCTTCCCCGGCGTCGACATATTGCTCGGCCCGGAAATGCGCTCGACCGGCGAGGTCATGGGCCTCGACCGCGACTTTGCGCTGGCTTTCGCCAAGAGCCAGTTGGGAGCGGGTGTTGATCTCCCCCGCGCCGGCACGCTGTTCGTCTCGGTGCGCGACGAGGACAAGAAAGGCATCCTGCCGGCGGTCAAGCGCCTCGCCGGCCAGGGTTTCAAGGTAATGGCCACCTCGGGCACCGCCCGCTTCCTCGCCGAGAACGGCGTCGCTGCCGAGAAAATAAACAAGGTGCTGGAAGGCCGCCCGCACATCGAGGACGCCATCCGCAACCGCCAGGTGCAGATCGTCTTCAACACCACGGACGGCCAGAAGGCGGTGTCGGATTCAAAATCGCTGCGCCGCGCCACGCTGATGCAGAAGGTGCCGTATTACACGACGCTCTCGGGGGCTGCGGCAGTGGCGGAGGCGATCGCAGCGTTGCGCGCGGGGAGTTTGGAAGTCAGGCCGCTCCAGGAGTATTTTGCCTGAAGCAATTAGCTGATCTCCCCCCAAGTGGGGGAGATGGCCGGCAGGCCAGAGGGGGCGCGTCCCGCCAACGCTGCGCACCGTGATCCGTCCAAGGCACGCTGTGCCGACGCCGCTCAGTTCAGAAATCCAATAAACCGCCCCGCGAACAGCACCGACGTCCACAGTACCAGCGACAGCACCGCCAGGATGGTAACGGTCCCGCCGGCCGGCTCGGCGCCGCGTTTTGCGTAGCGCATGAAGGTGAGAAAATTGGCGCCGGCGAGGAGTATGATCGTCATCTTGGTGAGGAAAATCGGCATCGCCGCATACTCCCTCGCCCTGACTGAAAACAGCAGCGATCCCGTGATTAGTGCGCCGGCGAACGCGGCCAATGCGGTGCGGCGCAGCAGCGCGATGAACGCCGCCTGCGGCAGCGAGCGGAAGGCGCCCAAGATCCGGAGGTCCATGAGCCAGACGCTGGTCAGCAGCGCGCCGATCGACATGATGTGCAGCGCATTGACTATGGGATAGGCGACGAAGGAGGCCTTCAGCCCCCTTACGATGGCGAGTTGCTCGATGCCGGCGAGGAGCTCGTCCATTCAAGCCGGCGGCACGCGGTCGGGATAGACGTCATAAGCCTTGCCGTTGACGATGACGCGGGCTGCTTTCATCCACTTCTCGGTCTCGTCGCGCGAGCGATGGCCGATCGCGGTCACCTCGTCGCCGACCTTGGCGACCTCCTCGGTGAAGCCGGCGGCCATGGTGCGGGACGGCGGCGCCAAATCCACCCGCCAGGCCTCTCCGTCGGCGTCGACATCCAGCGTGGCGTGCGGATTGCCGATATAGATGGCTGTGATCTTGCCCCGGAGCTCAAAAAAACCATCCTGGGTCCACGACCAGCCGTGATGGGCGTAAGCTGCGGTGCCAGCGGCAAGGATCACTGCCGCTGCCAGCGTGACGCACCGAATCCGGTTGAAAGGTGACTGCATCGCTCGCCTCCTCGGCTCATCCCGCCAATCGAGACTAGGTCACGGCGCGGCAACGTCAAATCACATCGGTGCGAAGGCTCTGGGCGAAGCTATCGGTTGTCGATGTCGGCGCCGCCCCTCATCTGCCTGCCGGCATCTTCTCCCCGGCAAGAACGGGGAGAAGGGACCTAGCCGCAACGCTGGCACCCCCTCTCCCCGTCCTTCACGGGGAGAGGGTGAGGGTGAGGGGCAGCGCCAGCTCCCGAAGCGATTGCCCTGCGGATTGAACGGTCCGGTCTTGCTTATGACATCCATGCACGCCATGTTCGGCCCCTACCCGCCGCCCTTCTTCTTCATCGGATGAAGGTCGGAGACCCACACCTGAACGAGGCAAATTATGAGCAGTATGAGAGACCGTCAGGAAGGCTTCGAAAAGAAGTTTGCGATGGACGAGGACACGAAGTTCAGGGCCATGGCGCGCCGCAACAAGCTGCTCGGCCTATGGGCCGCCGAAAAGCTCGGCAAGTCAGGTGAGGACGCCGACGCCTATGCGAAAGAGGTGGTGCGCGCGGACTTCGAAGAGGCCGGGGACGACGACGTGTTGCGCAAAATACGCGCCGATTTCGACGCGGCGGGCATCGCCCAGTCGGATGTTCAGATTCGCGGCGTCATGAACGACCTGCTGGCGACGGCGGTCGAGCAGATCAAAAACAGCTGAGAGAGCGCCGACTTAAAGCGCGACGCGACGCGCTTTAAGCTCTCTTTTATGCGTTTCCCAAAACCGCTGCGCATCTCGGGTCAGGCCCAGAGTCAGGCCCGAGGGCATGCGTTTGGGTGACATGCATTAGCTGTGAGCGGCCACCAGATCCTTTAGGCGCTCTTCGTGCATCCGCAGCGTCGGTAGTGTCTTCTTGGCGAATTCCTTCAGCGCCGGGTCTTCACCCGACTGCGCATAGGTTGAAAACAGCGCTAGCGCCTGCTTGTGCGCCTCGCTCTGCAGGAGGATGTATTTCGCCTGGAATTCATCGCCATCGAGGTTCTTGAGCTGGTCGAGCATCGCCTGGTCTTTCGGCAGCAAAGCCGGGCCGCTCATTGTCACCGAGGCCGTGATCTGGCTCTGCTCGAGAGCTGCCTTGAAATCCTCGCCAGCCTTGGTGTGATCCCTGATCATCAGCGAGGCGAAATCCTTCACATCGGCGGCGACATTCTTTTGTTCGGCCAGCTTGCTGCTTTCAATCTCGAACCGGTTGGCGCTGGGGACGGTTCTGGAGAAGGTCTCGGTGTCGATCTTGGTTTGGCCGACAGCAGGTATATCGGCCGGCGTGGCGGATTGGGCGAAGGCCGCCGGCGCGCCGGCAAGCAAGGCGACCATGGCAAGCGTGAGATTTGTTTTCACAGGAAATCTCCGGGTTTGTGATCCTCGGAGAGTCCAACGCGACACCAGCGGCGAAGTTGCGCGACTGGACAGGAATGAGGTGTCGGCGATCCTGCCAACACCCCCGCTCGGCGCCGATACGCCGGAAATATGCTTGGCAAAAGCTCAGTGGCAGCAGGCGCCGGCATATTGCAGCTGCTCGTCCCAGTCCGGCCGGCCCTCCGGCGTGAAATCCATCAGATTCCACAAGGGCTCGCAAGTGCCGATGGCACGCGGGTCCTGACCGGGTTCGGACGGCGCGAAGCCAAGCTCCGAGCTCCAGAAATGCCGGATGCCATCGGCGTCGCGATGGAACACCGACAGCATCGGAAGTTGCGCGCCGTCGTCGGCCTCGGCGTGATAGTCGCGCTTGAAGCTGTTGCCGGGCGAGGAGAGCAGCCGCATGTTCGTCCAGCCGCGATCGCGGCCAAGCGTGATCAGGTTTTCAAGCGCGGTCTTGCCCACAACGGCAAAATTGAAGCCGGCGGCCCCGAGATGGCCGATGGCGCCGTCGAACTGGTCGAGCAGCGCCGTGCAGGACGGGCATGGCTGGTCGGCCCGCGCGAGCTTGGCCGTGCCGCCGCTTGTCGCCACGTCGCGCGTCTCCTGCGGGTGGCGCGGAAACATCATCGAGTAGATGATCAGCGTGTCCTTGCCGGGTGAAAACAGCTCCGACAGTTTTATGCGGGCCGGCTTGCCGTCGGCGCCAAGCCCGTCGAACACATAATCCTGAGGCACCAGCCCGCCCGGCGGCAGTGCACGGCGGGCGACGGCCACATCCTCCATGGCGCGGCGCAGCTCGATTTCCTTTTGCAGCAGCGTTTCGCGGGCGGCGCGATATTCAGCGGATTCGTTGGGAAAGGTGATCATCGTCATCTCCATCAGCCGTGCTTGTGGCGCGCGCGCCCTATGCGGCAGCGCACCTTGCCTCTCAAGGACGCATCGCGAAGCAGGGTTCCGACATTTTGCACGCCTAACCCGGCGATAAGGCCTTAACGGCTCCGCCTTAGCCAGCGACAGAGGCTACTGCGGCGGCACTGGGCAGCTCGTGTCACCCTCCTGGCAGTTGAGATAGCCCTGAAAATCCTTCAACCTGATGTTGGTGAGGCTCGCCTTGCAGCCGGCTATGACCATCGGATACATGCTGCCTGCCATATCGGTCGGGCCGCCCTGGAAAGCGCATTCGGCATCGCGAAAGGCGACCCAGGCGCGCTGCGCGCTGACCAGCAGCTTCTTCGTCGCCGCGTCGTCCTTCAGCCTGCCCTCGATCTGCCTGTAGGCGTGGTTGAGCTTCTTGTCGGCTTCGGTGAACGACTTGCCGGCGCATTCGTTCATGGTCGCCTGATCCTGTGCGTCGGCGCATTCGTCGGCGCGCGCGACGCCCGCAAGAAGCGGAAGGGCGAGGATCACCAGACCCATTTTGGCCAGACCCGGTTTGAAAAGTAAAAGCCGCATCGTGTTTTCTCCGGTTTCGGTCGAGACCCCGCCCGCGGCACGAAAGCCGCAGGATCGCAGCTTAACGCCCGAACGGTTGCCGGCAAGAAGCAGCCTGCCGACTTGGTGGACACTTCGTTTCCGCGCAATGCTCGCTGATCGGCTTCGCCAACCGCTCCTCACCCCGCCCAGTCGACTTCGAACACCCCCAGCCGCTCGTAAAGCCTGACGGCGGCAGCATTCTCAACCGTGTTGGTTTTGAGATCGACATGCGCAGCGCCGCGTGCGTGAAAGGTGGTGAAGACGTGCCACATCAGCGCTTCGGCGATGCCTCGGCCGCGCGCCTCGGGGTGGACGGCAAGGTCTTTGACGAACGCCCTCGTCCAGCACAGTGCCGCACCCGCCAGCCGACCCTTGATGTCGATAACCAGGAAACACAAGGCAGGGTCGAATTCCGCGTCGCTTGAAATGCGCGGCCACCATTCGTCGAACGGCCCGTCGGCGCCGTCGTCGAATACGGTGGTCAGCAGCGTATGCAAGGCCAGCGCGTCGGCGGCCTCAAAACCGCGCATGACGAAACCTTCCGGCCAGCGCGGCGGGGCGAGCGTGTCGTCGAGGATCTTGCGCAGCCTTATGTCGTTCGGCGCCGGCGGGCGCGGCTCAGGCATGGCGTTCAGGCGTCGGGCTGCAGGCGACGCCGACTGCGGTCGCGGCCCAGGCCGGTTTGTTCCAGCATGCCCTTGCGCTTGGCGTCGTAATAATAGCCGCTCTGGTAGAGCCGATCGGCGCGCTTGGCGTTGCCGCCGGCCACCAGCCAGGCGCCACGCAGATATTTCACCGCATATTTCAGATTGGTCTCGGCGTCGAACAACCCGCTCGCCGGCCCGTCATAGCCCATGCCGCGCGCCGTCGCATGCTTGATCTGCATCAGCCCCCAGTGGCCGCGACTGTAGGCCTTGGGATTGAAGGTGCTCTCGCGCTTGACGACGCGGCGCACCAGATCGACCGGAACCTGATAGAGGACGGCATATTTCTCGATCAGCCGCTCGATCTCGCCGCGCGGTCCCGCGGAATACTCCTTGGCAAGGCTGGTCGAAGGCAGGGCGGACTGATTCTCAGGCAGGGCGTAGGCGACCTGCTGGACGCCGGGCATCGTCTTGCCTGTCTCGCCGGTGACCGGCATCGCAACGGCGGTGGTCGCATGGACAGGCGCTGTGCCGGCTGGCGCGGCATCGGCCATCATGGCTGCAGGTGCAGTTGCGGCCAACGGGATCGGGCCGGCAAAGGCAGCTGGCTGGGCAGGCGTCGCGGCGAGATCGACGGCCAGCGCCGCGGTCTGGACGGGCGTGACGCCGGACGATTCCGGCAGCACCGAAACGGTGTCGGGCAGCGCCAGCGCATAGCCGGCTTCGCTACCAGCTGCGGCGGTTTCAGTCGGGGAAGGCACGGCCTTGGTCAGCGCGGTCGAAGTGCAGCCGCTGAGACCGGCCGCAGCGAGCATCACGCCGATCGCGGGAAAGATGATTTTTGCTGGCAAGCCGCGCTCGGGTCCGGTTCGTCTGTTAAGAAGTCCTTACACCAGCGGCTTTCCCCCGGCAATCCGCAGCCAGTTGGGATTTCCAATGGTTTTCGGGTGGCAACAGACCCCTGAAAATGCGATATCCGTTCTCGATATGTACTGGATTGCCATTGGTTCCCAGGGAAAGGAGCACATCATGAAAGACACCTCTCAAGCCATCGCCGGCCACGCCGTCTTCGAAACCGTGATCGGCTTCATGGGCATCGCCTGGAGCGAGGGTGGCCTGACCCGGCTCTGCTTGCCCGAGCGCAGCCGCGACGCGGTGGAACGGCGGCTGCTGCGCCATGCCGGCAGCGCCGCTTCGAGCGCCCGACCGCAATGGATTACCGAACTGATCGCGTCGATAAAGGCCTATGCCGCCGGCGAAGATGTGGATTTCTCCGGTGTGCCGGTCGATCTCACCGGTGTCGACGATTTCCGCCTCGCCATCTACGACGCGGCGCGCAAGCTCGCCTATGGCGAGACCACCACCTATGGCGAACTGGCCAGGCGCGCCGGCCATGCCGGGCTGGCGCGAGAGACGGGCGCCGTGCTCGGCGCCAACCCGGTGCCGCTGGTCATCCCTTGCCACCGCATTCTTGCCGCCGGCGGCAAGATCGGCGGTTTTTCAGCGCCGGGCGGCTCGACCACCAAGGAGAAGATGCTGGCGATGGAAGGCGTGCGCGTCGGTCCGCCGCCGCCGGCGCAGGTCTCTTTTGGATTTTGAGGCCGGCATTGCTAGTCCGGAAAGATGCGCCGGCGGAAATGCCGGTCTGTTTCCACGCGCTTGCACTTGTAGACGATGCAGGAGTTGGTATCGGCGCTCGGCACCGAAGCGCGTGCCCTGACCTCGCCCATGTTGCAGAAACTCTGGCTCCGCACATAACGGTCGTAGAGCGGCAGCCTCGGCCTGCGCGTCGACTGATAACGCAGGATGACGGCGCCTTCGCGTGCGATGGTCGCGCGCACCGTGCCGCAGCTCATGCGGCTCGGGTCATAGCGCGAGATCGCCTGCGCCTGGGCGGCGACCAGCGTCAGGCAGGCGGCAAACAGGACAGTTTTCATGGTCCTCTCCCCAAACAGGACCGGACGCTCGGAGGCGGCACGATCCCTTCCCGCAGCGTGCGCCATAGGCCATGCGACCCGGCAACGCCCGACGCTGCAACGCTTTCACGCGATTGGGACGGCCATTGGGCAGCGCCGCATCAGCACCTTTTTTCGTGCAGTCTTGTTTTTTGCGGAGAAGCGGATTATATGAGGTCCATTGATATTTCGGCCGATCGATCCGGGCCTCGCGATATTCGCGTTTGCTGACGTCTATCTCCAAAATCTCGATACAAACCGGCTGGACTTCGGTTCAGTCAAGCTAAAGCAAACGTATAAGGACTATCGAAATGGCAACAGGTACGGTCAAGTGGTTTAATTCCACCAAGGGTTTCGGCTTCATCCAGCCTGACAGCGGCGGCGCGGACGTTTTCGTCCACATCTCCGCAGTCGAGCGCGCTGGGCTGTCGACCCTGGTCGAAGGCCAGAAGATCAACTTCGAGATCGAGCAGGACCGCCGCACTGGCAAGTCGTCCGCTGGATCTCTGAGCAAGGCAGCCTGATTTTGCGAATGGCGCGCGCCGGGCGATAGCTCGGGGCGCGCGGCAAGTCACGGATGTACTGACGGTCGCGCGAGAAGCGCGCCGGAGCGGAAAGAACCCGACAAGCCGAAGCAGCAGATTGCTGCCGGCCCGGCCAAAGCGCTCCCGATCAGGCTACCAAGCATGGGAAGGCGGGATTTTGTCCCGCCTTTTTGCTGTCCGGATTTCCGGATGAAACAGCTACCTTGGCCTTATTGTGCCAATCATGGTATTTTTAGGCGATGAGTAAGCTTGAACAGATTGAGAAATCCGTCGCCGAACTGAGCCCTGAGGAACTGAAGGCATTTGCCGCCTGGTTCGAGGCACTGAAAGCGGAGATGTGGGATCGGCAGATCGAAGCCGACGCCAAGGCTGGCAGGCTGGATAAACTTGCCGAGCAGGCCTTGGCCGACCATCGCGCCGGCCGGACCCGGTCTTTGTGAATCATGTCGCCACTCCCTTATTCTGGGAGGCTTATGCAAAACTGCCCTCGTCGATCAGAGCAAAGGCGGACAAACGTTTCGCCAAGCTGCGTTCTGATCCGTTTCACCCGTCGCTGCATTTCAACAGGTCGGACGCTATTGGTCGGCGCGGGTTGATCTCAACTACCGCGCCGTAGCTGTCCGTGACCACGATGACGTTGTCTGGTTTTGGATCGGCACCCACTCCGAATATGACCGCCTCCTGAAGTAGCCGTAAGGACAGAACTACCCCAGCCACTCCATCGGCACATGCCCAGGATCAGCATCGACCCGTTTCAGCCAGGCCGCCACCGCCGGGTAGGCGTCGAGCTGAAAACCGCCCATCTCGGCCGTATGCGTATAGGCGTAGAGCGCGATGTCGGCGACGCTCAAGGCCTCGCCGGCAAAGAACGCACTGCCCGCCAGATGCTTGTTCATCACGCCGAGCGCCTTGTTGCCGCGCTCCAGCGTCAGCGCCAGCCGTTCCGGTGTCGCGTCCTTGGCCCGTTCGGGAAAGGTCAGCAGCGCCTTGCGCACCGCGATATAGGGTTCGTGGCTGTATTGCTCGAAGAACAGCCATTGGTAGGCCAATGCCCGCTCGTATTTGTCGGCCGGCAGCAACCGCGTGCCTTCGGCGAGATAGAGCAGAATGGCGTTGGATTCGGCAAGCCGCCGGCCGTCGTCGAGCTCGAGCAGCGGCACCATGGCGTTCGGGTTCTTGGCGACATAGTCTGGCTTGCGCGTGTCGCCGGTGTGCGAGCTGACCTCGACATTGATGAAAGCGATGCCGAGCTTGGCCATCAACAGGCGCGGCTTGTAGCAATTGCCGCTGTCGATCATTCCATAGAGTATGGTCATTCTTGCTCCCATCGCCGCTCCCCTCGGCGGAGCCGCCTTTACCGGCAATTATGCTGGCAGCGACGGCTTCATCCAGTGATTTGTTTTGGCGCAACCATCAGCGCCGGTGATAGATCACCCAAACAACGGCACGACGTTGTTGGCCATGCCAAGCAGCCTGTCGATGGGCAGCGGCTCCTCGTCGAAGACCGTGCCGGCCAGCGCCGGCCGGGCAAGGTAAAATCCTTGCATCAGGTCAACGCCGCCGTCCAGCGCGACGCGCAGATGCGTGGCTTGCTCGATGCCTTCGACCAGCACTTTGGCGCCGCGGTCATGCAGCGCGGAGACCAGCGGCCGGAAAAACCGTTCGGCGGCGGCATGGCGGCAGAATTCCGCGAACCAGGTGCCGTCGATCTTGACGATGTCGGGCTGGACAAGAGCGACCCGTTCTTCCGTCGAATGCCCGGTGCCGAAATCGTCGATGGCGATGCGGATGCCGTCACGCCGCATCTCGCGCGCCAGGCTGACGAGCACCTTGTCTTCAGCCGCCTGCTCGGTGATCTCGCAGACCAGCATGCCGGGGTGGAGGTCGAACTCGGCGAGACGCCTGGTCATCAGCCTGATTTCTGCCAGCGCTCGCCCGGGGTCATCGTTGATCAGCGGATTGTAGTTGAAGAACAGGTCGAGCCCGCCGACGCCGATGTTGCGGAAATTCCTGAGATGCAGTACCCGGCACATCGTCTCGACGAACAGGCGATCCGCCACGGGGATGCCCTCGAAGAATACGCGCGGCGCGACCGGCCTGCCGGCGCGGTGCGGCTCGATCAGGCCTTCGACGGCGACGGCCTTCAAAAACCTGCCGCGCGGCGCAAAGATCGGCTGGTAGGCGCTCCTCAGCCGGAACGCGCCATAGACGCCATATTCGATCCCGACTTCGTCGGCAAAGATTGCCTCGCCGACATTGCGCCGCCTGTCGGGCCGCCTGGTCATGGCACCACCTTGCGCCCGAAAGCCCGTTTCGACCGCGGCGAAGGCGAGACGGTCGCAGGCGCCGCGCCGGCGTCAGGCGCCGTCACCGGCATCTGCCTTTCCTTGCCGAAGACTTGGCTTTCGTTGCCGAAGACGTGAAAGCTGGTCGGTGCAAGCTCCGGGCGCGCCAGCGCAAATCCCTGCACCATCGAGGCTCCCGATTTCTCGGCCAGTTCAAGCTGCCAGCCCTCCTCGATGCCCTCGAACACGGTGCGGATGCCTTGCTGTTCGAAACTTGCCACCATGGCGGTCAGCAGCGCGAAGCCGGCGCCGGACTCCATCAGTTGCATGATCCAGTGGGCATCGAATTTGACGATGTCA
This sequence comes from Mesorhizobium sp. WSM4806, assembly GCF_055811635.1. Taxonomy (NCBI): domain Bacteria; kingdom Pseudomonadati; phylum Pseudomonadota; class Alphaproteobacteria; order Hyphomicrobiales; family Phyllobacteriaceae; genus Mesorhizobium; species Mesorhizobium sp. WSM4806. Next base: position 13,343 of record NZ_JBVVQZ010000007.1, read on the forward strand.
GGCCTGAGCTCCTTGATCCGGTTGATGTCGGACTCTTCGGCGCCGTAGTCGTCGACCGCGATGCGAAACCCGTTGGCCCTGAGCGCCTCGACGAAATTGTAGAGCGTTTCCTGCGACGCCGACTTTTGCTCGGTCAGCTCGCAGACGACGCGGTTCGCATCGATCCCGGCCTCATGCAGCACCAGCCGCATGTCGCGCAGCGCGCTGTCGGCGATGCTGCGATCGGTGAACACCGACGGATCGAAGTTGATGAAAATAAATGCCTCCTGCGGCAGGCACGCGCCGGCGTTCAAAAGGTGCAGCGTCCTTGTCAGCGCCTCGATATGCAGGCGGTCGACCGTCGGACAGGCGTTGAAAAAACTCACCGGCGTCTGCGGCTCGGCGTCGCGGAACGGCCGGATCAGGCCCTCGAATCCGGTGATGGACAATTTGCCGTTGCTGAAGGCAAAAATCGGCTGGAACGCGCTTTGCAGCGTATAATTGCCCCAGACACCGCTGGCGGTGCCGTCATCGTGGCGGACGATATGGGCAAGCCCGATGCTGCGCGACACGGTTCCTCCCGTTGCGAGACTGGTGGAATGGGTCGTGATCCAGCCACCCCGGGTTTTACCGCGTGTAAGTGAATTTATTGTTGCCGGATTTGCCGGGGATTTGAGGTCTGGCTCATCCGACAATGCTTGCGCTTGGCGGGATGATGCGACATGAGAGACGCCGCGGTCGGACGCACCGCCAAGCCTACAAGGAGACAACGCCGTCATGGCCTTTCTTGCCGACGCCCTTTCCCGCGTAAAGCCTTCCGCGACCATCGCAGTGACGCAGAAAGCGCGCGAGCTGAAAAACGCCGGCCGTGACGTGATCGGGCTGGGTGCCGGCGAACCGGACTTCGACACGCCGGACAACATCAAGAACGCTGCGATCGAGGCCATCCGTCGCGGCGAAACGAAATATCCTCCGGTTTCCGGCATCGTGCCGCTGCGCGAGGCAATCGCCAAAAAATTCAAGCGAGAGAACAATCTCGATTACCGGCCGGAGCAGACCATCGTCGGCACCGGCGGCAAGCAGATCCTGTTCAATGCCTTCATGGCGACGCTGAACCCCGGCGACGAGGTCATCATTCCGAGGCCGTACTGGGTCAGCTATCCCGAGATGGTAGCGATCTGCGGCGGCACCGCGGCATTTGCCGACACCTCCATCGACAACGGCTTCAAGCTGACGGCGGCGGCGTTGCAAAAGGCGATCACGCCGCGCACCAAATGGCTGTTGATGAACTCACCGTCGAACCCGTCGGGCGCCGCCTACAGCGAGGCTGAATTGCGCGCTCTGGCCGACGTGCTGCTCGAACACCCCGATGTCTGGGTGCTGACCGACGACATGTACGAGCACCTGATCTACGGCGATTTCGTCTTCACGACCATCGCCGCGGTCGAGCCGAAGCTTTATGAGCGCACCCTGACCATGAACGGCGTGTCGAAGGCCTATGCGATGACCGGCTGGCGCATCGGCTATGCGGCCGGGCCGGTGGCGCTGATCAAGGCGATGGACATGATCCAGGGCCAGCAGACCTCCGGCGCCTGCACCATTGCCCAGTGGGCATCGGTCGAGGCGCTGAACGGTTCGCAGGATTTCATTGCGAAAAACAAGGCGATTTTCCAGGCTCGGCGCGATCTCGTCGTGTCGATGCTCAATCAGGCGCGCGGCATCACATGTCCGTCTCCCGAAGGGGCTTTCTACGTCTATCCGTCCTGTTCCCAGTTGATCGGCAAGAAGACCAAAACCGGCAAGCTGATCGACAGCGACGAAGCCTTCTGCTCGGAACTGCTCGAGGCCGAGGGCGTGGCGGTCGTGTTCGGTTCGGCATTCGGCCTCGGCCCGAACTTCCGCATCTCCTATGCCACGTCGGAGGCGTTGCTCGAAGAGGCCTGCGCCCGCATCCAGCGCTTCACCGCCTCGCTGACCTGATCAAGCGCATCTCGAACACCAAAACCCGGCTCGCAATCGGGTTTTGGCGGTCGGCGCCAGCCTCATCCTTGGCGACTGTGATTCGTTTCGCGCGCCGAACGAGCCTCGGCCGGCGCCAGAATGGCGGCCAGAAGCCCGGCCGTGACGAACGAAACGATGGCGGCCGTCAGCATCGCCGCATGGAAGCCCCCGGCATAGGCGGCTGCGAACAGATCGCGCAGGCCGTCCTTGCCCATCGCCGCATCGGCTGCGAAATCGTGCCTTGAAACCTCGGCGCGGGCCACCGCTCCGGCATTGGCGACACCGGCATTTTCAAGACGCGCCGTCAGCAGGGCTGTTGCCCGCATGCTCATCAAGGCGCCGAGCAGGGCGATGCCGATGGCGGTGCCGCCCTGGCGGGTTGCGTTGATCACCGCCGACACCATGCCCGAACGCTCGCGCGGCGCAAACGACATAGCGGCAGCGCTGCCGGTCGGGATGGACAGCGCATTGCCGAGGCCGCCGACGGCAAACAGCAGGCCGATCGTCACATAGGGTGTCGAGGGTCCAACCCAGCACATGCCCAGCATGGAAAGACCGCTCGCAAGATAACCCGATGTCATCAGCGCCGAGTGTCCGTAGCGCTGACTGAGCCTGCCGATCGCCGGCGACACGACCATTTGGACGAGGAACAGCGGTGCCATGCGCAGGCCGGTCTGTGTCGGCGACCAGCCCTGTGCCTGCTGCAGGAACATCGAATAGAGGAAGACGCCGGTGTAGGAGGTGAGGCCGAGCGCGAACGAGGCGACATTGGCGACGGCGAAGCGAACGTCGCGAAACAGGCCAAGCGGCAGCATCGGCCGCGGCGTACGCGCCTCGAAGACAAGGAAGGCTGCCAGGCCGGCGAAGCCGACGACAAGGGCGATAACAGCCTCTCGATCGCCCCAACCTTTTTCGCCTGCCGATATCAGGCCGAAGGTCAAGGCGCCCAGCCACAGAATGCTGAGCGCCAGGCCGACAAGGTCGAGATGGGCATGCTCGGGGTGTGAAGTCTCTACGATCGAAGCCGCACCGAGCGCGATCGTGGCCAGGCCGAGCGGCAGGTTGATCAGGAAAATGCTCTGCCATCCGGCGGTTTCGACCAGGATGCCGCCGACGACCGGGCCGGTGAGCAGCGAGACAGCGGCGAACGACGCCCAGCCTCCGATAACGCCGGCACGCTCGCGACCGTCAGGAAACGCCTGCGTCAGAATCGACAGCGCACCCGGAATGATCAGCGATCCGGCTATCCCCTGCACCACCCGGCCCACCAGCAGCACCGACAGGTTGGGCGCGATTGCACATATGGCAGAGCCAGCCACGAAGATGCCGATGCCTGCCAGCCAGGAGCGCTTGCGCCCGTAGCGGTCGCCGATCAGGCCTGCCGACAGCATGAAGGCCGACGGGCAAAGCGTGTAGGCGTCGATCACCCATTGCAGCCCGGCGAAATCGATGCCGAGCGCAATCTGGATCGTCGGCAGTGCGACGTTGACGATGCTGATGTCGAGCAGTGCGACGAATGTGCCGAGATAGACGGCGGCAACAAGAGGCAAGCGACGGTTCGACATGAAACCCAAACCTGAGCGTGGAAATCACCTACAATGATCAGACGCGACCAATGATCAGACGCGACGCGCTTTTAGGTCCGATCAACGCCGCCATACTGCTCGTCGGTCACCTTCTCCAGCCAGTCGGCATGGACGCCGTCGAGCGCCTCCTGCATGGCGATATGGGCCATCGCCGATTTTGGACCGGCGCCGTGCCAATGCTTTTCGTCAGGCGCAAACGAGATGACGTCGCCGGCCCTGATTGCCTGTATCGGCTCGCCCCAGCTTTGCGCCAGGCCGGCGCCTGACACGACATAGAGCGTCTGGCCCAGCGGATGCGTATGCCAGTGGGTACGCGCGCCGGGCTCGAAACCGACCATGATGGCGCGTAGCCGCGCCGGCGCTTCCTTCTCGATGATCGGCGTCTGCCACACGCGGCCGGTGAAGTACTTTTCCGGCGCAATGACGGTCGGCACGCTGCCGCAAGCAATGATCTTCATCGTCGCAAAGTCCTCAAACTGATGGCGGATCGGTCGGCGACGACCGTTCCTTTTTGTCGCAGGAAGCGGCACTTTCATCCGATAACCCATCATGGCGCAACCGCTTTTGCGGCTGTTCGGCGACGGACCCTGTCACGGCATTGACGGAAAGCCCAGGCCCGCATTCGACGGCTTCGCCGATCATGGCTCAACATCCGCGACATCAGGCGATCCCCCGATTCTCAAATCACCCGATTCTCAAATCACTTGCCCTCCCGCCTAACCCGTGGGACGATGCCTTTGGGTAGGCGGCAAACTGAAAAAAGCCCCGCCCGCGACGGTCGACAGGCCGGCCGCCGCTCCCAGGGAAACGCCTGAGTGGAGGTCAGTCATGGGAACTCGCGCCGGAGGACGACGCACGGGACCGAAATGCATTGCCATCGTCGGTCCCTTTGCAAGCGGTAAGACGACACTTCTCGAAGCCATATTGGCCCGCACGGGCGCCATCCCCCGCCAGAATCCGGTCTCCTCGGGAAACACAGTTTCCGATCATTCGCCCGAGGCACGCGCCCACGCCATGAGCGTTGAGGCGACGTTTGCCACCACCGACTTCATGGGCGAGCAACTCACTTTCGTCGATTGTCCCGGCTCCATCGAATTCTCCTTCGAGGCAGAGCCGGTTCTGGCCGCCTGCGACATCGCCGTGGTCGTCGCCGAAGCCGACGAGAAGAAGATCCCTGCCCTGCAGCTGATCATGCGCAAGCTCGATGATCTCGGCGTGCCGCGCATCATGTTCCTCAACAAGGTCGACAAGGCGATATCAGGCGTGCGCGACACGCTGAAGATGTTGCAGCCGGCAAGCTCGGTGCCTTTGCTGCTGCGCCAGATTCCGCTGCGCAAGGACGGCGTGGTGATCGGCTCGATCGATCTGGCGCTGGAGCGCGCCTACATCTATCGCGAATATGCCGAAAGCGAAGTCGCCCAGATTCCCAGCGACGACAAGGCGCGCGAACTCGAAGCGCGCTTTTCCATGCTGGAGACGCTCGCCGACCATGATGATCAACTGATGGAGCAGCTGCTCGACGAAATCGAGCCGCCCAAGGACGCCATCTTCGACGACCTGGCCGCCGACTTGCGCGATGGTGCCGTGACGCCGGTGCTGATCGGCACCGCCGAGAAGGGCAATGGTGTGCTGCGGCTGCTAAAAACGATCCGCCACGACGCGCCTGATGTTGAAGCAACATGCAAGCGCCTCGACGCAGCTGACGGCAATGCGACCGTCGTCCAGGTGATGAAGACCATCCACACCGCGCATGGCGGCAAGCTGTCGATCTCGCGCATCCTGTCCGGCCAGCTTGCCGACGCCTCCGAACTCTTCCTGTCGAACGGCGCGACGGCAAAGGTCTCCGGCATCTACAGAATGCTCGGCAAGGACCAGACCAAGCTCACCTCGGCCCCGGCCGGCGACACGGTCGCGCTCGGCAAGATGGACGAGGTCACGACCGGTCAGACCTTGAGCTCGGTCAAGGGCGGCATCAAGCCCTTGGTCACGCTGACGCCGCCGCAACCGGTCTATGCCTTTGCGTTGCGACCGAAGGAACGCAAGGACGAGGTCAAGATGTCGGCGGCCATCCAGCGCCTTGCCGAGGAAGATCCCTCGCTCAGCGTGCGCCACAATCAGGATTCGGCTGAAACCGTGCTGTCGGGCCATGGCGAAATGCATCTGCGTGTCGTGCGCGAGCGGCTGGAGGGCAAGAACCAGATTCCGGTCGAAGGCCATCCGCCGGCTGTGCCTTACCGCGAGACGATCCGCAAAGCGGCGCAGCAGCGTGGCCGTCACAAGAAGCAGTCGGGCGGCCATGGCCAGTTCGGCGACGTGGTGATTGAGATCAAGCCGCTGCCGCGCGGCTCCGGTTTCCAGTTCACCGACACCATCACCGGCGGCGCCGTGCCGAAAACCTATATCCAGTCGGTCGAGGCCGGCGTACGCGATTATCTGAAATCGGGCCCGCTCGGCTTTCCTGTGGTCGACGTCGCCGTCAACCTGTCCGACGGCTCCTATCATTCCGTCGATTCGTCGGACATGGCCTTCCAGATGGCGGCAAAGCTGGCGATGAAGGAAGGCATGGCCGCCTGCTCGCCGGTGCTGCTTGAACCGATCATGAAGGTGGAAATCGTCACGCCGTCCGACGCAACATCGAGAATCATCGCCCTGATCCCGCAGCGGCGCGGCCAAATCCTCGGCTATGATGCGCGGCCCGGCTGGCCGGGATGGGATGTCGTCGAGGCGACCATGCCGCAGGCCGAGATCGGCGATCTGATCATCGAGCTGCGTTCGGCCACCGCGGGCGTGGCCAGCTATCGTGCCAGCTTCGACCATATGGCCGAACTCACCGGCCGCCTGGCCGATGAGGCGTTGAACGCCAATGGCAAGGCCGCCTAACACTGGAACTTGGCGACAGTCAGGCTGCAGAACACAAGGAAACGGCGTCCGGACATGATCCGGACGCCGTTCTCTTGCGGACCGTCTTCGTGGGAGGCGAAATGGCAGGTCCGCCGCACATGCCGCCAACGCTTGACAGCTCAGCGGAAGAATAGTTCGGACGCGGTAGCCGCCTGAGCCCGGATCGTCCGAGTGATGCCCCCATCTCCCGCACGAACCACACCGCGTCCTATGATCTGCTTAGTCGATGCTGCGCGCCCGCGACATGTTACCTGAGGTTACATGTCACTGTTACATGACAATTTCGGTCGGCTTTGCGTCAGCGCCGGCAGGGTTCGGGATACAAAAAAGCCGGATCAACGAAGATCCGGCTTAGTTTGATTGGAAGTGCCTGTTAAGGCTAACCTCCAGAGGGGAACACTCGAGGGCGCTAATGGGAGGAGAACGCGCCCAGGAGATGATCCATATATGTGCTCATCATGCCCAAGAAACAAGCATCTATTTTGCAACACTCGCATGCAAAATGACACAGGCTGTGGTCTAAGCCGTTGCTTGGCCTCGTAGGACCAGAAGAAGCGCGAAATGCGGTGCGCAGCCAGTCAAGAATCACTGCGAAATAGCGAACCAGCGCCGATTTTCGGTTCAGAACGCAGAAAACAACGAATGATGGCGAATCAGGCAGCGCGCGTTTATTTTTGCGGCAGCCATGCATCGGCCCGAAAATCGCGACCAAGGAAGCCCCGATGAGGACCCGTCAGGCGATCGCCGGCAGCGCGCTGTTCTTCATCGCAGCGCCCGGTGTGGTTGCGGGATTGCTGCCCTGGCTGTTGGCCGATCGCTATCGTCTGCCATGGTCGACCCTGCCCGGCCTGGTCCCGGTCGGCTGGGTCCTGATTGTCGTCGCAACGGCCTTGCTGCTTCATGCCTTTGCCCGTTTTGCTCTCGAAGGCCGAGGCACGCCCGCTCCGGTCGCCCCAACCGATCGACTGGTTGTCGGCGGCATCTACCGCCATGTCCGCAACCCGATGTATGTGGCTGTGCTGGCGATCATCCTTGGCCAGTCGCTGCTGTTTTCGAGCGCGGCTCTCGTCGCCTATGCCGCTATCGCCGCCGTCGCCACGGTCTCGTTCGTGAAGTTCCATGAGGAACCGACGCTTGCCCGCCGCTATGGCGCCGAGTACGAGGCCTACCGCCATGCCGTTCCAGGCTGGCTCCCCCGCCTGACGCCATGGCGCGGCCAGTAGGAGAGGATCGTCCGCAATGCATGGTGGTAAGGGATGTGCAGAGGTTTAGAATGACCAACTACGCGCCTTGGCGATGATGAAATCGCGGAAGACGTGCAGCTTCGCCTGGTTCTTCATCGCATCGGGATAGGCGAAATAGGTGTCGAAGGACGGCACTTCGGTCTCCGGCAGCAACTGCACCAGCCCTGAGTCCTTGCTGACCACATAGTCGGGCAGCATGGCGATGCCGGCGCCACCCTGGACCGCGCGCTTGATCGACAATATGTCGTTGATCTGCAGCGTCGGCACCCTTTGCCCGCCTTCGAAATCGCCGACCGTTTCCAGCCAGTTCAATTCCGACAGATGCGCCGGCACCGGCACGCCGAAGGTGACGATGCGATGGCTCTTCAGCTCGGCGATCGACGCCGGCTTGCCATATTTGTTGACGTAGGAAGGGGCGGCGTAGAGATGGAAATGCACCGTGAACAGGCGGCGCTGGATGAGATCGGGCTGCTGCGGCTGGCGCAGCCGGATCGCGCAGTCCGCCCGGCGCATGGTGAGGTCGAGTTCCTCGTTCGCCAGGATCAGCTGCAGGCTGATCTCGGGATAGAGCTCGATGAATTCCTGCACGCGCTCGGTCAGCCAGCCGGCACCGAGCCCCACCGTGGTCGTCACCCTGAGCACGCCGGAAGGCCTATCCTTGGCTTCGGTCAGCCGCGACTTGATCGTCTCCAGCTTCATCAGCACGTCATGCGCCGTGCGGAACAGCATCTCACCCTGCTCGGTCAGCACCAGGCCGCGGGCATGGCGATTGAACAGCGGCACGCCGACATCATGTTCGAGCGCGCTGACCTGCCGCGAGATCGCCGATTGCGACAGATGCAGTGTCTCGGCGGCATGGGTGAACGACCCAGCTTCCGCCGCAGCGTGAAACACGCGTAGCTTGTCCCAGTCCAACGCCATGATGCCCCCATTCTGTTTTCTGGCGTCTGAATGAAAAATCAGGCTTTTGCGCGGCTTTTCTCGGCCGCTTGTCTACTCCGCAGCTTCGCGGTGAACTTCGATCCCGGCGAGGTACTTTTCCGCCTCGAGCGCGGCCATGCAGCCGAGCCCCGCTGCCGTCACCGCCTGGCGGTAGATGTCGTCGGTCACGTCGCCGGCGGCGAACACGCCCGGCACGTCGGTGCAGGTCGAATCCGGGGCCGTCCACAGATAGCCGTTCGGCTTCTGCTTCAGCTTGCCGGCGAACAGCTCGACCGCCGGCGCATGGCCGATCGCCACGAACACGCCGTCGACCGTCAGATGCATCTCCTGGCCGGTCACCAGATTGCGCAGCTTCAGTCCTTCCACCGACGGCGGCAGCGGCATCTTGCCGGACTGGCCGGTGATCTCGTCGACGACAGTGTCCCAGATGACGCGGACATTGTCCTTTTTGAACAGCCGCTCGCTCAGGATGCGCTCGGCGCGGAAGTCGCTGCGCCGGTGGATGACCGTCACGCTCTTGGCCAGGTTGGAAAGGTAAAGCGCCTCCTCCACCGCCGAATTGCCGCCGCCGATCACCGCGACATCCTTGCCGCGATAGAAGAAACCGTCGCAGGTGGCGCAGGCCGATACGCCGAAGCCCATGAAGGTCTGTTCGCTCGGGATGCCCAGCCATTTCGCCTGCGCACCGGTGGCGATAATCAGCGCGTCGGCGGTATAGGTGGCGCCGGAATCGCCCTTGGCACGGAACGGCCGCACGTTGAGGTCGACCTCGGTGATGATGTCGTTGATGACGTCGGTGCCGACATGCTCGGCCTGTTTCAGCATTTGCTCCATCAGCCACGGACCCTGGATCGGATCGGCGAAGCCCGGATAGTTTTCGACATCGGTGGTGATCATCAACTGGCCGCCCTGCTGCAGGCCGGCGACCAGCATCGGCTTCAGCATGGCGCGGGCGGCATAGATTGCCGCCGTATAGCCGGCGGGACCGGAGCCGATGATGAGAACGGGTGCGTGCTTGGACGTCATGTCAGGGCTTTCACAACAACCGGACGCGAATGAAGCGTCCGGCACAGGGATCGATTTCGGCCCTAATCTAGGTGTTGCAGGCGACGCCAGCAAGACGACCTGGCCTTCGTCCCCGGAAAGCTTGCGCACAAACAGACGAGTCCATGAGCATCGTGGCGCGGCGACTGTCCCAAAATCAGCGACTGAAGGGATGGAATGGACACCAAAGTCGTTTACAAAATCACGAAAGATTCTTGCGTGAAGCGCCGAAGGTATCCATGCCGCTCAAAGCCGATCTCGATGCCATCGACTGGAAGATTCTGCGCGAGCTTCAGCACGACGGGCGCATGACCAATGTCGAATTGTCCGGCCGCGTCGGCATTTCGGCGCCGCCATGCCTGCGTCGCGTCAGGCGGCTGGAAGAGACCGGCATCATCCGCGGCTATCGCGCCTTGCTCAATGCGCCGGCGCTCGGCCTGGACGTCGTCGCCTTTTGCCTCATCGGTCTGCATCACCAGGCCGATGCGGAGCTGAAAAGCTTCGCCGAACGCACCCGCGGCTGGCCGATCGTTCGCGACGCCTGGATGGTGTCGGGCGAATCCGACTTTTTGCTGCATTGCGTGGCGAGCGACCTCGGCGCCTTTCAGACCTTCGTCATCGAGGAACTGGCCTCGGCACCGAATGTCGACACGGTGCGGACGGCACTGACCATCCGTCGCGTCAAGGACGAGGGCCTGGTGGCTTTCAGCGAAGCGAGGCCTTAATCCCGGCCGCGCTCGGCGATGGCGTCGCAGAGTTTGCTGTGATCGTTATCGGTCGTCAGGTTACGCGTCCTGAACGCACCTTCGCCGGAAGTCCGATTGGATCTGCCGTTCACCAGCCAACCCTCGCAGAGCCCGGCTCGCCGTCCGGCTTCCATGTCATCGGCCTTATCGCCGACGATGATCGATCGGCTGATATCCACGCCCAGCAGATCGCGGGCGCGCAGGAGCATGCCCGGATTGGGCTTGCGCATCGGATGATCACCTGCCGCCAGTTCGCCCGTCCCGCTCGAATGGTAGGCGCAGGCGAGCACCAGATCGATCCGGCAATTCTGCGCTTCGAGAAGCGCCAGCAGCCGGGCATTGACCGCGGCGAACTCCGGCCAGCCGAAATAGCCGCGGGCTATGCCTGACTGGTTGGAGACCACGATTGCCGGAAGGCCGGCGATGTTGGTCGCTCGGATCACCGGCAGCATCTGCGGCCGCAGCGCGATGTCAGCCGGATCGCTGGGATAGCCGCTATCGACATTGATGGTGCCGTCGCGGTCGAGGAACAGCGCCGGCGTGCCAGCTGGAAAAACCGGGCCACTGATCCGCTCGACCCACAGGCCCGGCGCTTCGAGCGGGTAATCGGACCTCACGACCGGGCCGATGTCAGCCATCACAGAGGCGCGCTTCGACCATTTCGCACAGATGATGATAGAGGCACAGATGCCCCTGCTGGATGATCGGCGTCGAGGTCGAGGGCACGTTGAGCAGGATATCGGAGAGCGGCTTGAGCTTGCCGCCGCTGTCGCCGGTCAGGCTGATCACCGTCATGTCCATCATGCGCGCCTGTTCGGCGGCGGCGAGGATGCTGGGCGAGTTGCCGCTGGTCGAGATGGCGAGCAGCACGGCGCCCGCGGCGCCATGCGCCTCGACCTGGCGTGAAAACACCGTGTCGAAGCCGTAATCATTGCCCCAGGCTGTCAGCACCGCCGCATTTGCTGGCAGCGCGATGACGTTGTAGGCCTTGCGCTCCCTCAGGAAGCGGCCGACCAGTTCGCCGGCGATGTGAATGGCGTCGCTGGCCGAGCCGCCATTGCCGCAGATCAGCAGCGCCTTGCCCTGCGAAAGCGCGGCGACGACGGCGGTAACCGCCCGCTCCATCTCGCCGGTGAGGTCGCGCTCGACCATCGCGGTGATCGCGGCCGCCGAGCGGACCAGATAGTCGTTCAGTTCGGACATGAAAACCTCAGTTTGTGCTGCCGGCGCGCAACTTGCCGATGGTGCCGGTGGTGCTCTTGCCGGCGACGAGATCGACCAGCACGACGCGGCCGCCCGCCTTTTGCACGATTTCGGCGCCGACCACCTGATCGATCGTATAATCGGCGCCCTTGACCAGTATGTCGGGCTTCAGCGCCTCGATCAGCGCGAGCGGCGTGTCTTCCTCGAAGACGACGACGGCATCGACCGAGGCAAGCGCCGCCAGCACGCAGGCGCGATCATGCTCGTCGTTGACCGGGCGCCCCGGCCCTTTCAGCCGGCGCACCGAGGCATCGCTGTTGAGGCCGAGCACCAGCCGGTCGCACTGGCTGCGCGCCGCATGCAAAAGGCTGACATGGCCGGCATGAAGGATATCGAAGCAGCCATTGGTGAAACCGACGCTCAGGCCTTCGTCCTTCCACGTCGCCACCAGCCGTGCGGCGGCGGCGGCATCGAGGATTGCATCCTTGTGGGCAATCGGTCCATGCGAGCGAAACAGCGCCCCGGTGAGTTCCTCGACCGTCAGCCGTGCGGTGCCGCGCTTTCCCACCACCACGCCACCGGCCGCGTTGGCGATGGCCGCGGCAATGACGCGGTCGGCGCCCGCAGCCAGGGCCAACGCAAACGTAGCGATTACAGTGTCGCCGGCGCCGGAAACGTCGAACACCTCCCGCGCCTGCGTGGCAATGTGGCGGGCATCGTCGGCGTCGACGACGCTCATGCCTTTTTCGCTGCGCGTCGCGACGACGAACTCGAAGCCATGTGCCGAGATCAGCTCACGCGCCGCGGCGACGATCTCGTCATCGGCAAACACCGCGCGTCCGACCGCCTCGCCAAGTTCCTTGCGATTGGGGGTGATCGCCGTCGCCCCGGAGTAGCAAGCATAGTCGCGGCCCTTGGGATCGACCAGCACCGGCTTTCCCGCCTCGCGGCAGATCGAGATCAGCTCGCCGGCGACGCCGTCGAGCAACATGCCCTTGCCATAGTCGGACAGGATGACGATGTCGGCCTGCGCCAGCCCGGCGCGGAAAAGCCGGATCAGTGTCGCCCGCTCGGCGTCGCCCAGCGGCTTGATTTCCTCTTCGTCGAAGCGCAGCACCTGCTGGTTGAGCGCGCTGAAACGGCTTTTCGACGAGGTCATCCGGTTGGCGTCCTGCGCGAGACCGCCGGTGTCGACGCCAAGCCCGGCGAGCATGCGCATGAGATTGTCGCCGGCCGGATCGGCGCCGATCACCGAAACCGGTATCGCGGCAGCGCCGAGCGAGACGATGTTGGCGACGACATTGCCGGCGCCACCCATCGCCGAGGTTTCGCCACGCCCGCGCAGCACCGGAATGGGCGCTTCAGGCGAAATCCGCTCGATGACGCCGTTGACGAAACGGTCGAGGATGAAGTCGCCGACCACCAGCACGGTGACGTTGCCGAACCGCGAGATGGCGCGGTGAAGCGGTTCGGGAGAAGGCAGGTATTGCTCGCTCATGTCATCTTCGACGTGCAATGAGAGCCGGTCCCGATGCTGTGAAAATGCTGGACTGGCAGGGCTGGTCGTTCATGGCGAAGCCGATATACCGCAATTCGGCTCAGCGCAACGGCAGGCGCCGAACCGACCACAGCCAACGCCGGTTGGCGGATCAACTTTTCTGCAAAGCCACATGAACACCCAATCCGACCAGCACCGCGCCGCCCGCACGCCGCATCAGGCATTGCCCGCCGTTTGACGCCCACCCAACCGCCGGTTTGCGACCTGCTTTATCGACAGCCCGGCAAGCCTCCCCTATAAGGGCCGGAATCGGCACAAGATACCAGAGGCTTTCATGATCATCGTCACGGGCGGCGCCGGCATGATCGGCTCAAACATCGTCGCCGCGCTCAATGCCGAAGGGATCAGCGACATTCTCGTCGTCGACGACCTGACCGACGGCCACAAGATCGCCAATCTCGCCGACCTGCAGATCGCCGATTATCTCGACAAGGACGATTTCCTGCCGCGGATGGAGGCCGGCGACCTCGGCCGCATCGAGGCCGTTTTCCACCAGGGCGCCTGTTCGACCACCACCGAGTGGAACGGCAAGTTCATGATGGAGGTGAACTACGCCTATTCGAAGCGGCTGCTGCATGCCTGCCTGGCGCTGCGGCTGCCTTTCCTCTATGCCTCCTCGGCTTCCGTCTATGGCGGCGGCGCCGAGTTTCGCGAGGAGCCGCACTGCGAGCGCCCGCTCAATGTCTATGCCTATTCAAAGAAGCTGTTCGACGACTATGTCCGCCGCACCGTCTTCGAAACCGACCATTCGCCGGTGGCAGGCCTGCGTTACTTCAACGTCTATGGGCCACGCGAGGCGCACAAGGGCGCCATGGCCTCGGTCGCCTACCATCTGTTCAACCAGGTCGAGCAAGGCCACAACCCAAAGCTGTTCGGCGCCTATGACGGTTTCGGACCTGGCGAGCAGAGCCGCGACTTCATCCATGTCGGCGACGTTGCCGACATCAACCTGTGGTTGTGGAAACGCGGATCGAGCGGCATCTTCAACTGCGGCACCGGCCGAGCCCAGCCGTTCCGCGCCATTGCCGAAACGGTGATCGGCGCGCTCGGCAAAGGCGAGATCGAGTTCATCGACTTCCCCGATCACCTGAAGGGCAGCTACCAGAGTTTTACGCAAGCTGATATGTCCCGGTTGCGCGCCGCCGGTTACAATGGTCAGTTTCGCACAGTGGAAACCGGCGTCAGAGACTATGTCGAATGGCTGAAAGCCCAACGATCCTCGTGATCGGCCCACGCTGGGTGGGCGACATGGTGATGGCGCAGTGCCTGTTCTCGGCGCTGGGAGAGCTTCACCCGAACGCGGCGATCGACGTGCTGGCGCCGGCATGGGCGGCGCCACTGGTCAAGCGGATGCCCGAAATACGCCGGCAGGTCGATCTGCCGCTGAAATCCGGAGCGCTGGAATTCCGCATGCGAAGGCGCTTCGGCCGCCTGCTGCGCGGCCACTACGACATCGCCTATGTCATGCCTGGAAGCTGGAAGTCGGCGCTGGTCCCGTTCTTTGCCCGCATTCCGCGCCGTGTCGGCTACCTCAAGGAAATGCGCTATGGGCTGCTGACCGATATCGTAGCCTTGCCCGACGATGTGAAACGGCGCACGGCGCAGGCCTATTTCGGCCTCGCGCAAGGCGGCACGTTCCGTGCCCCCAAGCTCGCCGTCGACACGAAAAACCAGGCGGCATTGCTGGGCCGCTTCGGGCTGGAGGCGAAAAAATTCGTCGCGCTGATGCCGGGCGCCGAGTTCGGGCCGGCCAAACGCTGGCCGAGCGAACGCTATGCCGGCCTCGCCCGCGACATGATGGCCAAAGGTTTTGCGGTCGCGCTGTTCGGGTCGAAGAACGACGCCGACGTAACGGCGGAAATCGCCACGCTTGCACCTGATGTTGTCGACCTCGCCGGCCAGACGCGGCTGGAGGACGCCATCGACCTGATCGCCGCAGCCAGGCTTGCGGTGTCGAACGACAGTGGACTGATGCATGTCGCCGCCGCGGTCGGCACGCCGATCGTGGCCGTCTACGGCTCGACCTCGCCGCACAATACGCCGCCGCTCGCCGAGCAGCGCGAACTGGTCTGGCTCGGCCTGTCCTGTTCGCCCTGCCACCGGAAAATCTGCCCGCTCGGCCATCTCAACTGCCTGAACACGCTCGAGGTGGCGCAGGTCGGGGCAGCGGCGGAACGGCTGCTGGAAATGCCGGCCGCCGCATGAGGGTGCTCATCGTCAAGACATCTTCGATGGGTGACGTCATCCACAGCTTTCCAGCCGTCGAGGATGCGCGCCGCAAGCTGCCGGACGTGTCGTTCGACTGGTGTGTGGAAGAGGCTTTTGCCGGCATCGTGGCGTTGCATCCGGCGATCGCAACCATCCACACCGTGGCAATCAGGCGCTGGCGCACAAGCCCGCTCGGCCGCGGCACATGGCACGAGGCAGCGGGATTGCGCCGCGCCTTGCGGGATCGCCGCTACGATCTCGTCATCGACGCGCAAGGATTGCTGAAGTCGGCCGTGGTGGCGAAACAGGCCGCGGCGCCGATCGCCGGCTTCGACCGGTCGAGCGCTCGCGAGCCTTCGGCGACCTTGTTCTACGACCGCCGCTATGCTGTGCCGCGCGATCTGCACGCCATCGAACGCACAAGGCGGCTGTTCGGGCTGGCACTCGGCTATGAACCGGATTTTTCCGGGCTCGAGTCCGGCATCGTGCCGCCGGCCGTCGCTTGGACTTTTGTCGGCGGAAAAACCGCCTTCCTGCTGCACGGCACCAGCCGCGAAGACAAGAAATGGCCGGTCGGCGACTGGATCGAGACGGCCCGGCTTCTCGTCGAAAGAGGAATGACGCCGGTCACCACCTGGTCGAACGACAGGGAAAAGACGGTTGCCGAGGCGATCGCCCAAGCCGTTCCACAGACCGTGCTGGTGCCGAAATCACCGCTTGCCGAGATCGCCGCGATCATCGGCCGGTCGGTGCTGATCATCGGCGCCGATACCGGCCTTACCCACCTCGCCAGCGCCTTCGGCCTGCCGACCGTCGCGGTGTTTGTGGCGACAGAACCCGGCCTGACCGGCCCGCGCGGGCCGTTCTCGTCAACGCTGCTGGCCACGCCCGGCAGTCGTGTCGCGCCTGAGGAGGTGATAGCGGAAGCAGAGAAGCTGCTGGCGCTCAAATCGCAAGCACCGACGTAGGGCCTTTTAAGAATTCGCTCTGGCGAGTCGAATAGCGTGGTTTTCGAGAACCGGAGCGGAGCGTACTTAAAGTACGTGAGCTTCGCGCATGACCCCGAAAATCGGAATCGATTTTCGGAAAGGATCATGCACAAATCAAAAGTCCTACAGCGTCCTTTGCGCGTCCAAAAGACGCGCGGCGCTGTAGGAAGCGCAGAAAACCGCGCTAGTCGGCCGCCAGAGTAGAATTATCAAAAGGTCCTAAATGAACTGCACCTGGACGATCTCGTAGCCCCGCGCGCCGCCTGGCGCGTTGACCTCGATGGCATCGCCGACTTCCTTGCCGATCAGCGCCCGCGCGATCGGCGAGGAGATCGAGATGCGGCCGGACTTCACGTCCGCCTCCTGGTCGCCGACGATCTGGTAGGTCTTCTTCTCTTCCGTGTCCTCGTCGACCAGCACCACGGTCGCGCCGAACTTGACCTTTTCGCCGCTGAGCTTGGTGATGTCGATCACTTCGGCGCGGGCGATAAAATCCTCGAGCTCGTTGACGCGGCCCTCATTGAGACTCTGCGCCTCTTTCGCCGCGTGGTATTCCGCGTTTTCAGAGAGATCGCCGTGCGAGCGCGCTTCGGAGATTGCTTCGATGATGCGCGGCCGCTCTTCCTGCTGGCGCCAGCGCAGTTCTTCCTTCAATGACGCGAACCCCTCGCCTGTCATCGGGACCTTGTTCATAATGCCTGACCTTTCCTGCGGCCGCCCCCGCATTCCGGGAGCGACCTTGTCGATGGGTACAAAAAGAAAACGGTCCGGCAGCCTCGGGCTAACGGAACCGTGTCACCGCAATTTCCTCCAATATAGCAATCTTCGCGGGTTTTTCACGCCAAAAAATCGGTTTTGAAAAATTCGCCCGCCATTCGCGGAAATGCTGTCATGGCAGCCCGGCTGGCCGAGCGAGCGGCAATAAAAACCGGCTGCGATTGCTCACAGCCGGTGGTGAGGAAAAGTTCGGGCTTCTA
Organism: Mesorhizobium sp. WSM4806; assembly: GCF_055811635.1. Taxonomy (NCBI): domain Bacteria; kingdom Pseudomonadati; phylum Pseudomonadota; class Alphaproteobacteria; order Hyphomicrobiales; family Phyllobacteriaceae; genus Mesorhizobium; species Mesorhizobium sp. WSM4806. The sequence continues at coordinate 30,721 of NZ_JBVVQZ010000007.1, forward strand.
TTCAGCTCTTCATGAAACGGTCTATCTGCTCGGACAGCATGCCGTATTCACGAGATCCCTTGCCGATGCGTTTCTCGATCTCGCGGAGCTGTTCCCGGGCGCCGGCGAGATCGCCGATCTGCAGGTGCGCCTCGCCGAGATATTCGCGTACCAGCGTGTAATCAGGATCGATGCGCAGCGCTTCCTCATAATAGCCGAGACCGACGGTGACGCGTCCGGAATGGCGGTGAGAGTAGCCGAGGTAGTTGAGGATGCGAGGGTCTTTCTTGTCCGCAGCCAGGCTGAGCACGGCGATCGCCTCGTCATAGCGTCCTGCCATCGCCAGCGCGCGGCCGGCCTCATAGATGTTGTCGTCGTCCAGCATGCCGTGCTTGGGCGCGACGCACTTCTTCAGCTTCTTGTCCCAGACCTTGCCTTTCTTGCACTGTGTCGTCTGGCTGCCATCGCCACCGCCTCCACCTTCACCGGCCGAAAACGCCGGAACAGCAAACAGCGGCAGGGCGGCAACCGCCAGAACCTGGATCAGCAATCGTCTGCGCATCGAACTCTCCCTGAAGCATGACAATGCAAGACTAACGCCGGGCAAAAGCGGTTTCATCCCGGAAAAAAGCCACGGCCAGTGAAAGCCTTTTCAACGGCCCGCGCCAGTCGGAAAATGGAAGCGCCGAACAAAACGTGACGAGCGCTGCAAATCCGCTATCATCCAGCAAACGCCAACGGAGTATGCGGAGACGGCAAGTGCAGCGGCGCCTTGAAAAAGAATGGGAGCTTTCGATCGGTCCCGACACGGTGCGCCTGTTCATCCTCAAGGCGAAGGCGTTGAGCGCCGCCGTCAACGAAGACTATGCCGATGGCGCCGAGCACGAGGTAGAACTCGATAGCGAGGCGCATGACAACCATCACCATGACGGTCTCGTCGAGGAGCGTTCCGAGGACCTCACCGAAGAAGAGCTGCGCGAACTGATCAACGATCTCAATGTCGACGAGGCGGCCGAACTCGTCGCCCTCGCCTGGGTTGGACGCGGCGACTATGACGCCTCGGAATGGGCGGACGCGCTGACGGCCGCGCGCGAGCGCGCCAACAAGCGCACGGCGAAATATCTGCTCGGCATGCCGCTGTTGGCCGACTGGCTGGAGGAAGGGCTGGAAGCGATCGGTGCGTAACACCGCGGTCACTGTTTGTGATCGGCCAATGCCCTCGTTCAGGCAACTTCCGCATTCCCTCGCCGTTAAGGGCGAATGGCGGTGGTGATCTCTCCTACATCGATCAGAATGGCCGGATTGATCAGATTGGCGCTGCCTTTGGCGGCGGCGATGCTGTCCGCAGGAGCGGCCCTGGCCCAAGCTCCGGAACTGCCCGATAAGGTGCCCGTCCCGGAGCTCAATCAGTCGCAATCAGCGCAAGAAGCCGCGCCTGCCGACGTGCCGATCCCCGAGCCGCGCCCTGGGGATGCGCCAAAGCCTGATCAACCGGCGACCGACAAAATGGACCAGCAGAAGTCGGACCAGCATCAGCAAGCCCGGCCGCAGCCGCCGGCAGTCGCTCCGACGCCGACCGAAAACCCCGCCGAGGCAAAACCACCGGCCGCCGCGCCAAAACCACCGGATAAGCCGGCGCAGGCGCCGGAGAGAAAAATTCCTCCCGACCCGCGCTCGGCCGCTATGCCGCAGGAGAAAATGCCGGACGAGGAACTGGCCTGCCGCAGGCGGCTGAAGTCGATGGGCGTCGACTTCGAGGAACGCAAAGCCGAGCACGATGCGGCGGTCGGCTGCTCTGTCCCCTATCCGATCGCACTGAAGACGCTGGGCAAGTCATTGGATATCAACCCCGAATCCGAGTTGAACTGCCGGATGGCCGAGGCCGCCGCGCGCTTCGCCGCCGATATCGTCCAGCCGGCGGCCAAGGCCGAGCTCGGCGCCGAACTCAAGTCGGTCGGCCAGGCATCCGCCTTCGTCTGCCGCCACCGCAATGGCGGCGGGAAATTGTCGGAGCACGCCTTCGGCAACGCGCTCGACATCGCCAGCTTCACGCTTTCGGACGGCAGGAGGATCGACATCCGCCCGGCGCCGCCGGAAAAGGAGGCGAAATTCCTGAACGCAATACGCAAGGCAGCCTGCGGACCGTTCAAGACCGTGCTTGGCCCGGGCAGCGATGCCGATCATTCGCTGCATCTCCATCTCGATCTTGCACCGCGCCGCAACGGCGGCACCTTCTGCCAGTGATATGGTTGCGGACCGACGCGCCGCAATTTGGCCGCAGCCGTAAACGCAGCCGCTGATTTTTCCTTTACTGTTGGCGGGTAAGCTCCGTTTCATCTGATCATGACCCCGAAAAGTGGGATCCGGTTTTCGGAGAAAGATCATGATCAAACGATGACATGGAGCCTGATCGGCTCGGGGACCGGGAACCTGCCAATGGCCGGGGTATTTCGCGCCGCGTCTGTAGCCGTGCGGCAAGTGAGACGCGCGCGCATGATTGCCGGCGGGCTTGCCATCGCAGCGGTCTCGGCCTGCACCACCGGCAGCGTGCTTTCCCTGGAACCGGCCGTCGATGTCGGCAGCCAGACATCAGCTGTCCCAGAATACGCTGGCCAGAAATACGCTGGAATGCAGCGCCTCGTCCCGTCCAACCCCTACATGACCGCTGCCTATCCGCGCATGGACGAGCCGATGGCGCCGACCGAACAGATGCCGGCCAGCGAGGTCGAGTGCCGCAGGGATTTGAAGCGCCTGGGCGTCGTCTACAGCGACCTTGCGCCGATCCGCGAAGGCCAGTGCGGCATCAACTACCCGGTCAAGATCTCGGCCATCGGCCGCATCGGAATGAAGCCGGCCGCGACGCTGACCTGCGACATGGCCGCCACCTTCGCCGGCTGGGCCAGGAATGAACTGGTCCCGTCCGCCCGCTGGCGTTATTTCTCCGGCGTCAGGACCATTCGCCAGGGCTCGAGCTATTCCTGCCGCAGGATCGCCGGCGAAGGCACGCTGTCGGAGCACGGCAAGGGCAACGCGCTCGACGTCATGAGCATCGAGCTTAGCAATGGCAAGCAGATCGACGTGCGCAAGCCCGGCCTGTTCGCCTTCCGCACCCGCGGCTTCCTCAACACTGTGCGCGCCGACGGCTGCCAGTATTTCACCACCGTGCTCGGTCCCGGCTACAATTACGACCACCGCAACCATTTCCATTTCGACATCAAGAACCGCAAGAACGGCTACCGCGCCTGCCGCTGAGCCCGAGCGCGTGCCCACTGCCCAAGGTGTGCGCCGCCGCGTAGAATGACGTCACATAAGGTGATGTCATATCACCACGGTGGTGTCGCATGAGCCGACGAAGCCTTCGACGACGCGCAACGATCTGGCTGGTGGCGTTCTGTGCCGGCTATCTCGTGCTCGCCTATTTCGCCGCGCCGGAATTCTGGACCCTGCGCGACCGCAATTTCCGCACGCAGCGCTTCGAGATGGTGACGCACACGCCGCAAGGCATCGCGGGCGATCCGATCAATGTCGGCCTCGTCGGCACCAAAAAAGAGCTGGTCCATGCCTTCGCCGTCGCCGGATGGGACACCGCCGACGCTCTCACGCTGGAGACGGCGATCGAGATCGGCGAAAGCGTGCTGTTCGATCGGCCCTATCCCGACGCGCCGGTCAGCCGGCTGTTGTTCGAAGGCCGTGCACAGGATCTGGCCTTCGAGAAGCCGGTCGGCGACAGTGCCGACCGGCGCCATCACGTCCGCTTCTGGCAGACCGATGCGACTGGAGACGATGGCCGGCCGCTCTGGCTGGGTGCGGCAAGCTACGATCGCGGCGTCGGCCTCAGCCACGACACCGGCCAGATCACCCACCATATCGGTCCCGACATCGACGCCGAGCGCGACTTCCTGATCCGCGACCTGTCTGCCGCTGGCATGCTGATCTCGACCAGCGAGATATCGGGCATCGGTGCGACAAAGACCGGGCGCAATGGCGGCGGCGATCCCTATTTCACCGATGGCAAGGCGGTGGTTGGCCTGCTGCGGCAGCTGCCGTAGGCACAAGACGAAGAGACGGTCCTGTCGGACTGTCTCCTCGAAGACGTCGTCATGCACGCCATCTGGCCGGTGACGCGCAGCCTGACGCCAAAAGTCCGTGTCGTCGTCGACGCCCTGATCGAGCATTTTTCGTCGCCGCCATGGGATGCCGCATGAGATGGTGCGCCCGCCGGCATGAAAAATGACGGCCGTCTATTTTCGAAGACCGCGCCGCAATGCTATTGACCGCGCATGCTTTACGCTGAAATCGCTATCGTGGTCGTCCTCATCTGCGTGAACGGCCTTTTGGCAATGTCCGAGCTTGCCATCGTCTCGTCACGGCCGGCCCGCCTCAAGGCGATGATCGACCGCAACGTCACCGGCGCCGGACGCGCCTTGGCGCTCGGCTCCAATCCAGGCAAATTCCTGTCGTCGGTGCAGATCGGCATCACCCTAGTCGGTGTTTTGTCCGGCGCCTTTTCCGGCGCCACGCTCGGCGAGCGGCTGTCCGTGTTCCTGGCATCGACCGGCATCCGCGAAAGCCTTGCCGACCCGATCGGAGTCGGCATCGTCGTCGCCCTCATCACCTACTTCTCGCTGATCATCGGCGAACTGGTACCCAAGCAGATCGCGCTGCGCGATCCCGAACGCGTCGCCGCCAGGGTTGCTCCGGCGATGACCATCCTCGCCACCGTTTCGGCGCCGCTGGTCTTCCTGCTCGACATTTCCGGCCGCGCCATGCTGTGGCTGCTTGGCCAGCGCGGTGAAAGCGAGGAGAAGGTCACCGACGAGGAGATCAAGATGCTGGTCGCCGAGGCCGAGCATCACGGCACCATCGAATCGGACGAGCGGCGCATGATCGCCGGCGTCATGCGGCTCGGCGACCGCGCCGTCCGCGCGGTGATGACGCCGCGCACCGAGGTCGACTGGATCAACCTGCAGTCCGACGACGCGGCGACCCGCAAGCTCTTGATGGAGACCCAGCATTCGCGCCTGCCAGCCGGCGATGGCGGCGTCGACGCCATGATCGGCGTCGTCCAGACCCGCGACGTGCTGGCCGCGATGCTCGGCGGTCGCGCGCTCGACCCGCGCCGGCATGTGCGCACCGCTCCCATCGTCCATGACCAGGCCGACGCGCTGGATGTCCTTTCGACGCTCAAGGAATCCAACGTGCCGATGGCACTGGTCCATGACGAATACGGCCATTTCGAAGGCATCGTCACCCCGGCTGACATACTGGAAGCCATCACCGGCGTGTTCCGGGCGGACCTCGACGCCGGCGACGAGGAAAACGCCGTCAAGCGTGACGACGGCTCATGGCTGCTCGCCGGCTACATGCAGGCCGACGAGATGGCGGACGTGCTCGGCATCGACCTGCCCGAGAACCGCGACTACGAGACTGTCGCCGGTTACGTGCTGGCACATCTGCACCATCTGCCGACGACCGGCGAATGCGTCGATGCGCAGGGCTGGCGCTTCGAGGTCGTCGACCTCGACGGCCGCCGCATCGACAAGCTCATCGCCACCCGCCTGCCAGGCGGCCATCGCGAAATCGTGCGGTAGCAGGGTTGCAAGACAATCGCTTCTGGTTTGCGCTGCCCCTCATCCGCCTGCCGGCACCTTCTCCCCGTATAATGACGGGGCGAAGGGGCTGGCCGCAACGTCGGCGCCCTTTCTGCAACGCTGGAGATTGGCGAAATCCTTTGCGAAGGCGTCCTTCTCCCCGTCACTAAACGGGGAGAAATGCCCGGCAGGGCAATGAGGAGCAGCGCAAACGTGGCAAGTCGGTCCTGGATCGCGAGCGGTTGCTCAAGGCCGCTGCGTTCGCTCAATAAAGTCGGTCATCAACGCGGCTGCCGCCTCGGCGTGGGTTTCGAGCAGGAAGTGGCCGCAGTCGAAGATGTGCGCTTCCATGCGTGGCAGGTCTTGCATCCACGACAGTGTTTCGGCGATGTCGAAGAACGGGTCGTGGCGGCCCCACAGCATGAGCGCCGGCGGTTGCCGCTTTTCGATATAGTCGGCGATGAGACTGAAGCGCGCGGCATGGTTGGCGTAGTCGGCGAGGAGCGCGCGTTGTGTTTCCATGCCGCCAGGCTGATTCATCACCCTCCAGTCCTCGATCCAGGGTTCGCCTTTGATCCGAGCGGCGACATCCTCCGGCAAGCCGCCCAAATATTGCTCGCGGGTGCCTTCCAAGGTCAAAAACGCGGTAGCCTCCCGTTCGTTCTCTTCCGTCGGGTTTGACCAGAACTCGAATGTGGCTTGCCATTGCGGTCCGAACCCCGTGCGGTGGGCGTTGGCGCTCTGAACGATGAGGCCGCAGACGAGGTCGGGGGATTGCATGGCGATCTGGAGACCCACAGGCGCGCCCCAATCGTGCAGGTAGATGAAGCGCCGATCGATCGCGAGATGCCTTAGAAGCTCCTGGATTGCGCCGCTGAACGTTTCGAACGAGGGCGCGGGCAACGGCGCCGATTGGCCGTAGCCAGGCAAGTCGGGGGCGATCACGAAGGCGACGCGCGCAAGGCCGGGAATGATGCCCTGGAAGGTGCGCGACGAGCTCGGGAAGCCGTGCAGGAGCAGCAGCGCGGGCTTGGACGCATCACCCGCGGTGATGAAGCAAAGCTCGGTCCCGCCGGACAGGCGCAGCCGCTGTTGCGTGGGGGATGTCATGCCTGCACTCCTCGCACTGCTCCGGGATGGGCTCGATCAGGGTGCATCTCCTGTGTTCGCTTGATGAACTCGACCATCAGGGAGAGTGCTGGTTCGGCGTGCGTCTCGAGCAGGAAGTGCCCGCCGTCGAAAACATGCGCTTCCATACGCGGCAGATCCTGCATCCAGGACAGCGTTTCGGCGATATCGAAATAGGGGTCGTGACGGCCCCAAAGCATGAGCGCCGGCGGTTGCCATTGCTTCAAATAGGCGGCGATCGTATCGAAACGCCCGGCATGGCTTTTGTAGTCGCCGATAAGCGCGCGGTGGGTCTCCATGCGGCCGGGAAGATTCATCACCCTCCAGTCCTCGACCCAGGGGTCGCCCCTCATCGTGGCGGCGACATCCTCTGGCAGGCCGCCGGTATATTGCTCGCGCGTGAACTCAAAGGTCAGGTCGGGGGTCGCGGCCGCTTCGTTCTCCTTTGTCGGTTCTGACCAGAATTTCAACACGGCGTCCCAGACAGGACCGAAGCCGGTTCGATGCGCGTTTGCGTTCTGGATGATGAGACCCGAAACCAGCTCGGGCGCTTGCGTGGCGATCTGCAGACCCACGGCGGCGCCCCAATCATGAATGTGGATGAAGCGGCGCCCGATCGCGAGGTGGGTCAGCAATTCGGAAATCGCCTCGCTGATCGCGGCGAAGGAGGGGGTCGGCGGGACGTCGGACTGGCCATGGCCCGGGAGGTCGGGCGCGATCACATAGGCTGCGTCCGCCAATCCGGGAATCACATCGCGGAATGCATTTGCGGAGCTGGGAAACCCATGCAGGAGGAGCAAAGCGGGGTTGGATGGATCGCCCGCAGTGACGTAGGCAAGCTCGGTTCCACCGGAGAGACGCATTTGGCGTGAGGCAGGCAGTCTCATGTTCAGGATTCCCTTTTTGCCGTCCGGAATTGGAGTTAAGCCCAAACCAGTGGCGCGAGTTCCGCATGTCGCCGACAGCGTTGGCCGGCGAGACGCGGGGGTTTTGCGGCCGAAACGTCCCCCAAAAAGCGGCTGGAAACCCGTGATCCACCCCTGTTTCGGATTCGCCACTCGGCCGAGGATCAGCGGCCGGCTGGTGTTGCGAAAACGCGCTCTATCGCCGTCGCCAGGGCGGTCGTGCCGCGCCGGTGCTCGCTGCTGTCCTGGCGCGTGAACAGGCCGTTGGCGATTCCCTCATACATACCGAGCAGCGCATCTGCCACCTCGCCCGGCACGCCTTGCCCGGCAAGCAGCGCGGCACGCTCCTGCGGCGCAACAAGAACAGGGGTTACCGGCCGGCCGAGAGCTTCGGCGAAGGCCGATGCCACGTCGCCGGCGCTCCAGTCTTCCGGTCCGCCCAGCTCCACGACCCGCTTGCCGGTCCATTCCTCGCGCAGCACGGTCGCTGCCGCGCGCCCGACATCGATCGTGCTCACCATCGGGATTTTCTGCGACGGCTCGATAAAGGTCGGCAGTATGCTTTGCGACAGGACCGGTTGCGCCACCTCGCTCCAGGTTTCGACAAAATACCCCGACCGCAGGAAAGCGGTGACCGGCGCCACGCTGTCGAGCAGCGCCTCGAAGCGGTTGAGGGTGGCGATGACGCCGGTGCCGGAGGTATGCTGCGCTCCGATGGACGACAGGACGACGGCCTTTGGCAGACCTGCACGCCGTGCCGCATCGGCAAGCGCGGCGCCGATTTCTTCCGTGCGCTGATAGGGATCACCGCTCACCGGCGGCGGGTTGAGCAGCAACGCGGCCCGCGCGCCGGTCAGCGCATCGGCCATGGCGCCGGCATCCTCCATGCTTGCGACCGCCACCTCGGCGCCGAGGGACGTCCATTTTTCGCCCTGTTCCTGGCGACGCAGGACGACGCGCACGGCTTCGCCGCCTGCGATCAGGGCGCGCGCGACCTCGCCGCCGGCCCGTCCGTTTGCTCCAAGCACGACATACATCACTTCTTCTCCTTCTGCTCGCCTGACCTTCATCCGGCCTGACCTTCATCTCGATTGACCTTCATCTCGCTTGACGGGGGAACGATAGGCGCAGGCATTTCATGCGTCCAATGCATGGTGTATATAGTCGTCATGCGCGAAGTGGATTTACGCCGGATCGACCTGAACCTGCTGGTGGCGCTCGAAGCGTTGCTGGACGAGAAGAACGTCACCCGTGCCGCAAGCCGGCTCGGCATGAGCCAGCCCGCCGCGAGCCGAGCGCTCGGCCGATTGCGCGCGCTGTTTTCGGATGCGCTGCTGGTCGATGGACCGGGCGGCTACGTCCTCAGCGCCCGTGCGGAAGAGGTGCGCCCGGTGCTGCGCGGCATCTTGGCGGGTGTGCGAGAGATGGTCGAGGCCAACGCGTTCGATCCCGCCACCGCCACCGGCCGGATCCGGCTGCTGATGCCCGATCTCCAGGCGGCCGTGCTGGCGCCGCATCTGCTCGCCCGCCTTGGACGCGAGGCGCCGTCCCTCGATCTCGATATCGTCGCGCTGGGCACGGACGCAGTCGAAGCGCTGCAGCAGGGTATCGCGGATGCGATGGTGGCGCTGGTCGACGAAGCCCCGGCCGGCATCCGTCGGCGCGGCCTCTATGACGAGACGCTCGTGACGCTGATGCGCGCGGAGCACCCGGCGCTCGCCCGAAAGCTGACGCTCGAGCGTTTCCTGGCGCTTGAGCATATCGTGGTGAGCGTCACCGGCGTCGGGCCTGCGCCTGTCGACGAGGTGCTTGCCCGCATCGGGCGAACGCGGCGGGTGAAGCTGCGCGTGCCGAACTTCTTCGCGGCGCTCGAGATCGCCGCCCGCTCCGACCTCATCATGACCCTGCCTTCGAGCCTGGCGCGAGCGGCCGCCAACATGAAGCGCTTCGTATCGTTGCCGCCGCCCCTCGATCTTGGCAGCTTCACGATGAGCCTTGTCTGGCACGCGCGCCAGCAGGACGCGCCCAGGCACATATGGTTGAGACGTGCCATTGTCGCGGCGGCGGCGGACATGTCGTCGGCGATCGATGTTGGAAACTGAGGCCGCAAGGCGGCTCTCTGGAGCACAACGCCTCGAGCCGACCGGCGTTCAGGAAAGATGCTCTAGAAGGATCTCAACCGAAGCCCAGGTTCGGCGCTTGCGTTTCCGCCTGCTCGGGTGCCTTTAGTCACGGTCGGCCCCCTCCGCCTGCCAGAGCTGGATCGGGTTGCCCTCCGGATCTGCAAGCCGGGCGAACCAACCATTAGGGTAATGTTCGGTGTCGACCTCAACCGCAATTCCGGCTGCCGTGAGCTGTGCGACCATGGCCTGGAGGTCGCGCACGCGGAAATTGATCATCCACGGCTGGTCGGCGCGACCGAAATAGTCACTATCCGCAGCAAACGGTGCGAAGACGGTTGCGCCCTGCTGTTGCTCCCACGAGCGTTGATCGTAGCTTTCTGGCGGCAGCGCCACGCCGAGATGGTCGGCATACCATCGAGCGAGCGCATCGGGCTCCTTCGCTCTGAAGAAGAAGCCACCGATGCCGAGCACCTTTTCCATTGTATCTCCTTACCGACCCGATCGCGGTGATGACCGGCCCAATCCATATACGCGATGTCAGGCGCTGCAGGGCTTCTTGGTTCAAAACGACTGACAATGCCGCTCTTTGGAGAGCTGAAGGCGCCTGTCTGCACTGTGCAACCGCTCGTGTTTGTTGGCGAACCATTCTGGAGGTCGCGGTGCGGACCAAGCAGACATCAGCTCGGCGCGGAATTTAGCTGTCTCCAGTGGTGATTTGACCCACGTTCGACTGTAGCGGAGATGACCGCCATTGGAAGGTCAGCAACCAATGGCAGGAAGATGTCGGTGATGGCTTCGTGCTCGGCAACCATCGGAACAAAACTCACCCGCTGACAGTAGAGGGGAAAATCCCGAAGGGCCTCACCGCTTGCCGGCAACCAGTCGCGATACAGGAATTCGATCGCCGGCTCGACATTTTCTGCGCCGATTGCGCGAAGCACGGCACATCGTCCGGCCGGAAGAACACCGGCTTCCACGCCCCGCACGTTCAGCTCGATTTTCCGATCGGTCGCTGCACAGATGTCGAGGCGGAATTCGTGCGGCGGCGTTATGTCGGAACCGAATGAAACACATTGTAGGTCGCACTGGACGCGGCGCTCAAACCTGCAGCCCTTCGCCAGGCGATGAATTTTTGGATCGCCTCGGCGACCAAGGCCGGATTGCCCCGGTGCTGCAGGACGGCGACGGGTGTTTCCGGCACGTCGACGATGTTGACGTCAGCCAATGAATACGCCGTTTTCATGAGCTTGCTCCTCGCGTTGGTCAATGGCCACAGGCTGGCAAACCACACCTCCCAGTCGGGCGTGTCCCGAAATGCGGAAGGCAATTGCCCAAAGCTTTTCCGAAACGCGCGGGCGAAGGCGTCGGGCGCATCGTAACCGACGTCGAGCGCGGTTTCGGTCACGCTCGCCTCGTCCTTGAAGGCAAGCACCTGTCCGCCCGTTTCATGCGAACGAGTTGAACGTAGCGATGCACTTTTATGCCGAAATATCCTCTGAATTGGCGGTGGAAATGGTACTTGGACAAGGCCGCAACGGCACTAAGCGTGTCCAGGCCAAGATCATCCTCAAGATGCCGGTCGATGTAGCTCAACACCCGTTTCATGCGCGCGTGGTAGGGATCTTGCCGCGTCGTCATCATGCTCTCCTGTGTGAGAGCAATCTGCCAGCTTGCGAGACAGCGCGCTCGACTGTTCTTGCTGAACATCCCTGTTCACTTCGATGCGGAGCCGTTGGCGGTGGAGCACTGCTAACCGGGCTCAGACCGGCAGGCGGAACTGTTTGCGCAAGCTCTTGTCGAACATCTCTGCGGGGGCAAAGCGGCGCAGAATGGTGACCTGGCGCGCTGCCTTGCCGGCGGTATAGCGACGCCGCGGGCGGACATCGGTCGCCGCCTTGACCACCACATCCGCCACCACTTCCGGCGGATCGGCTTTGGGCATCACATCGCCCAACAGCGCCTTGAGCCCGGCGCGAGCCCGATCGTATTCTTTCAACACCGAATCCGGCTCGATCCCGTTCTGGTCGAAGACGGTACGCACGAATGCCGGCTCGATCACCGAGACGCGAATATCGAAAGCGCGAACCTCGTGATCGAGCGATTCCGAATAGCCCTCAAGCGCGTGCTTGACCGCAGAGTAATGAGCTGAGTATGGCGCCGGCACCAATCCCAGAATCGAGCCGATATTGATGATGCGCCCTTCGCCGCGCTGCCGCATCGACGGCAACACCGCATTGATCATGCGGATGACGCCGAACAGATTGACGTCGAACAGGGCCTGCACCTGTGCGACCGAGGATTCCTCGGCACCGCCAAGCAAACCGACGCCGGCATTGTTGACAAGGAGATCGATCCGCCCGGTCTGCGCCAGCACGGTTGAAACGAGGGCGCTGACAGAAGCGCCATCGGTCACGTCGCAAACCAGCATGGTCACTCCGTCCGGGCCTTTGCCGACAGGGCGGCGACTTGTCCCGAATACGGTGAATCCTGCCCGCGCAAGCGCCTCGGCGCTGGCGTGGCCGATGCCCGAGGACGCTCCGGTCACAACAGCGGTTTTTTCGGAATTCGCATTCATTTCGTGCTCCAAATCGTGATGGCCAGACTTTTCTCGCCGGTTGAATTATGGTCATAATAGCATATTATGATCATAATGCAATGCCGAAAGGGAATGGCAGTCATGCGCTACGAAAAGGGGCCGAAAGAACGCGTCGCGCGGCCGGATCATGGAAGTTGCTGACCCAGCTGCGTCAGACGAAGCGGCGTCCTGACGTGCAGGGAGCGGGCTGTCTGCCAGGGGTAGCTTTGCCGTAGATTGCAGGGCGAGCGATCAGCCCGCCGGCTGGCCGCCGGTCGTCGAAGGGATGCGGGCGACGACCTTGATCTCGAAGTCGAAGCCGGCAAGCCAATTGACGCCCACTGCCGTCCAGTTCGGATAGGGCGGTCCGCCGATCTCATCCGCTCGGACGGCCAGCACCGTTTCGATCTGTTGGTCCGGGTTGGTGTGGAAGGTGGTGACGTCGACAACGTCGTCGAAGCTGCACCCCGCGGCGGCCAGGACCGCGCGCAGATTGGCAAAGGCCCGCCGAACCTGATCCTCGAATGCGGGCTCGGGCGAGCCGTCCTCACGGCTGCCGACCTGACCCGAGACGAAGAGAAGATCGCCGGAGCGAATGGCCGCGGAATATTGATGGATATCGTATAACGCGTGGCGTTTGGCCGGATAGATGGCGTCACGTGCAGGCATTTCGTATTTCCTTTCTGTCTTGATGACGGGAGCGGACCGCCCGGAGCCGCCGAGTTGATACAGGCAGGAGATAGGGCAATCGCATTACGCGCATTAGCCGTTGAAATCGGCATGAGCTGATGCAAAATTACCATCAATGTCCCGCCCGTCCCTCAACGATCTCACCGCCTTCGTCGCCGTTGCCACGCACCGCAGCTTCCGCCGCGCAGCCGACGAGATCGGCACGGCGCCTTCCACATTGAGCCACGCCATGCGTGCACTCGAGGAGCGCATGGGCGTGCGCCTGCTCAACCGCACCACACGCAGCGTCTCGCCGACGGAAGCCGGTTTCCGGTTGCTCGATCGCCTTCAGCCGGCGCTCGCCTCGCTGGACGAGGCGCTCGACAGCGTCGCCGGGTTCCGCGGCAATGTCGCGGGCACCGTCCGCATCAACGCACCGCGATTGGTGGCCGGGCTTCTCGTTCGCGGGGTTCTTCCGCGGATGGCGGAGCGCCATCCGGCCGTGAGCGTGGACATCGTCGTCGAGGGGCGGCTCATCGACATCGTGTCCAGCGGCTTCGATGCCGGCGTGCGCCTCCTCGGATCGGTCCCCAAGGACATGATCGCCGTGCCGCTTGCACGCCGGTTGAGGTTCATCTGTGTCGCGTCGCCCGCCTACCTCGATCGCTTCGGCGACCCGGGAACCCCCGAGGAATTGCAACGCCACCATTGCATCGGCCACCGCATGCCCAGCGGCAAGCTTTACCGATGGGAGTTCGAACGCGCCGGCCAGGAACTCGTGATCGAGGCAAACGGCCCCGTCGTCCTCGACGACGAAGAACTGATGGTCGAAGCCGCAATTGAGGATCTGGGAGTCGCCTACGTGGCCGATTGGGCCGCCGAAGCGGCCTTGTCCGACGGCCGGCTGCGCAAGGTCCTGACCGCGTGGATGCCCGCTGCGGAAGAAGTTGCGGTTTACTACCCCGGACATCGAGCCGTACCGCCCGCACTGCGGGCCTTTCTCGATGTCGTCAAAGACCTGCGGAACAAAGAACCTTAGCGACGAGCAGCCGCGCCATGACTGGTCGTTGGGCCAAGGGAGTGCTCAGTTCGTTCCTATTGCGCCAACGCACCAGTGTTCTGCCTCAAGTGCGGACGAATCCTGCATCGGGCCGATGACCAGTTTCGATCGGTCAGGCTGAAGCAGGCGATGACCCAAGTGGGGCCGAGGGCGGACCGGCAGCTTGTAGTTTGATATGTAGGTGAGCAGACATATAGCTCGGCGCAGGGATCCCCCATCTTTTGCTATCGGATAGCCGACATTCGCGACAACCTGCGCTGATGTTCCGTTGCGGACTTCCCATATCGCACGAAAGAGCCGGACTTGATTGGAACTCTATCGTCGAGCAGATCAGCCACACGACGTAGTCTGCCAAACACCGACATTGCGCCGTCGCCTCGGTATGGGAACGCGCGAGCCGAGAAAATTCGGTAGTCGCGCAGCCGCCATCATGCAGACCTATTAGATTTAGGACCTATAGGATCGATCCGTAGCATGTTCTGCCCACCAAGAGATAACGGGATGGATAAAGAGTATGCAAAGGTTCGAGGCAAAGGAATGCATATGGACCATCCGCTTAGATCCATGAATCGGCCCGGTCTTGGACGTGCAACGATGGGCTACCAGCCGGCCGAGAATGATTTGTTGAGCGAGGTGCTGCGCGACCTGCGCCTTGCCCATGCGAGATATGGCCGCAGCGAGTTAACGGCGCCCTGGGGCATCGCCGTGCCGTTCAGGGAGGGCGTACGATTTCATGCGATGCTCGAGGGTCAGTGCTGGATACAAGCCAAGAGCTTGCCACCGCTGCTGCTGGAATGCGGCGATGTGCTTCTTCTTCCCCACGGAACAGAGCACACCATGTCCGACCGGCCCAAAGGGAGAGCCTTGCCACTGGACGATATCAAACCGGCGTTGATCGGGAATGGAACCTACGAATTGAAGTCCGGCGGCGGCGGTCCGCGATCGCTGATCGCATGCTGTACGATCGGCTTTGAGGGGCCGACGGCAAATCCGCTCCTGGAACTGCTGCCTCCGGTGATGCATATCCGCTATGCAGAGCACAGCGATACTGACCTGCCAAACCTCCTTGCTATGATGGCGCGGGAGGCTGATGGGCAAAGAATCGGATCGGCAACGGTAATGGCGCGCCTTGCTGATATTGTCATGACGCAAGTAATCAGATCCTGGGTCGAAACGTGTTCCGACAATCTGACTGGTTGGCTCGCGGCCGTGCGGGATCCGCAAATCGGGTCTGCGCTTGCAAGAATCCATCGCTCCCCCGGCGAAGACTGGCCAGTCGATCGCCTGGCGGCATTGTCTGGGCTGTCGCGATCGAGGTTTTCGCAGCGATTCAAGGGTCTGTTGTCGGTATCTCCCGCCCGCTATCTCCTGCAATGGAGGCTTAGGCTGGCCGAATCCTGGTTGCGGAACGGATATATGTCGCTGTCACAGGTCGCGTCTGAGTTGGGATATGAGTCCGATGCATCCTTCAGCAGGGCATTCAAACGCTTCATAGGCGTCTCGCCAGGCGCGGTCCGAGATTCCGGGCGCGGGTGAGCATACAGCGACGGGATCGGTCCTGCATATCGCCTGATGCGATCCACGGCTAATGTAATCAGTGCGACAAACGGTCAGACATTCAAGCGTTTCTGCCATAGCGGCGCCGCGCCAGGATCTGCAAATTCTCAAATGCCGTAACCACTTCGACCGATTCGCGAGCCAAAGCAGCGACTGCATCGTGGTGGACTATCGAAGGAGCAATAGCCGGGATTTCGCGTGCGCCTTGAACGCATGACGTGTGAATGCAGAATACCTCCTAGGCCGCTACCAGAAGGAGACTCATATGGCGTTGGTGTTGCCTGATCTTCCCCCACCAGCCACTGGCGAACACACGCCCTATTGCATTATCGCCAAGCATTGCGCCGCTCCTGGTCAAGGCGAAGCGCTCGTTACCCGGATGCTTGAGGATCTCGAAGCGACGAGATCAGAAACGGGCTGTCTACAATTCCACATCCATCGTGATCGATCCGACCCCGATCTCATCGTCATCTACGAAGTCTGGCGCAGTGTCGATGCAGTCAAGAGCCACTTCAGCGAAGCCTATGTCCAGAGGTTCGTCGTAGATGGTGGTGAGCTCGAACCGGGCGACATGGAGACGCAGTGGCTTGAGATGCTGAGCCCATATGCCAGCGGCAGAGATCCGCGATGACCGGTGACGAGCAGTCTCTTCTGAATCAGCGAGTCGTGATCGTTGGCGGGACAAGCGGCATGGGCATGGGGGCGGCTCTTGCGGCCTCGCGCGCAGGCGCCGAGGTCATCGCGCTCGGGCGGCGGCCACCGGCGAAATTGGCTGCAGAACAAAGCGCCCACGGTTCAATCACCTTCCAGTCGCTGGATATGACCGACGATGCGGCGGTCGAGCAAGTATTCGAAACGCTGGGGGCGCTCGACCATCTTGTCATCACCGCAACTCCACCAAGTCCTGGAGGAACCTTCCTCTCCCAAACGCTGGCCGACGCGCAGGCCGTTCTGTATGGCAAGCTCCTGGGCAGTTGGTCTTGCGCGCGGCACACGGCGCCCAAGATGCGGAAAGGCGGTTCGATCACATTCACTACTGGTGGCTTGGTGACCAAGCCTCGCATGGGCGCTTCGATGATGATGGTCGCGTTCGCTGGTCTGGAGGCGCTGACACGAGCCCTTGCGCTCGAACTCGGTCCGATCCGCGTCAACACAATCCGTCCAGGCGTCATAGACAGCGAAATGTGGGCCGGCATGCCGCAAACCAAGCGGGAGGCGTTTTTCGCGCTGGTGCGCGAGAGCTTCCCAGCAGGTCGCGTTGGAAAAGTCGACGATATCGGCAAGGCCGCACTTTTCCTGATGACTAATGATTTCGTGACCGGCGCTATTCTAGAAGTTTCAGGAGGTGAAACGCTGGTCAGCATCGAATGATCTAACAGATAGAGCCTAAAGGGTTAAGAGATCAGTATCCATCCGGTTCACGCGGAAAGTTCACAACGGTGAGCCTCAACCAAACGCGTTACAGCAATTTCCAATAAACAATGGACCGCAGATGAAAAGAAC
Source organism: Mesorhizobium sp. WSM4806 (assembly GCF_055811635.1). NCBI lineage: Bacteria > Pseudomonadati > Pseudomonadota > Alphaproteobacteria > Hyphomicrobiales > Phyllobacteriaceae > Mesorhizobium > Mesorhizobium sp. WSM4806. The sequence continues at coordinate 47,811 of NZ_JBVVQZ010000007.1, forward strand.
CATTGAGACACTACACGTTGCCCTAATTGTCGTTGCGTTCGCCCTCCCCGTTCCTTCCGGCGCATTGGCTCAAGATGGCTCGGCCGCGGCCGCGCCCCCGACGCAGTCCGAGTTACCCAAATGGCTTAGTCGCGGATTGCCGGGTCAGGCGCATGAGGTTCTGGCGCCATTAGTTGGCACCTGGCGGGTCCAGTTGAGCTTCTACGGCACGCTCGGCCGCAGCCCCGATCAGCCGCCGCTCGTGACGGACGACGTCATTAGCCGTCGGCAGTGGTTGGCAGGCGGCCGTTACATCGAAGACACGATGGAGGGGACGCTGGATGGAGCGCCAATCTGGCGCAAAGGCTGGCTCGGCTACAGTATCATGGACGACCGATACGAGTGGATTACGATCGATCCTGTCAACACAACCATGATGTACTACGAAGGCACCCCTGGATCCGGAAATCAAAGGCCCATCAGCATGTCAGGGGCCTTCACCGACCAGGGTGTGGCTGGCGAAGACACGGTCGGCAAGTCGATCGGCATGCGCACAGTAATCAAAATCGATAACAACGATCGCCATGTCTTTGAGCTCTATTTCACGCGTCCCGGACAGCAAGAGACGTTGGCCACACGCGGCCTCTATACACGGCTGAAAGAGTGAGCGTCCGCTCGAGGACGGCCCGGCGTCTCATTAGCTCGCTCGGTGTTTGGCAATGGCGCAACCGCGACCTCCAGCGCTGTCTACTTTCAGGAAGCCGCAAAGCTGATCTTTACGGCCGACATGAGGCGCAAAAGCAGCCATGCCGCCGTCGCGTGTGAGACTCTGCTTCGGGTCACAAGCAGAACAGCAGCCCCCTACGGCTCGTCCCTCTCATCGCGCAAATTAGACACAACGCGGCGGTTCTGCGACCTGCAGGCGGTGTCGGGGCAGTCGCGGACGAGCCTGTCCTTGCCGTAGCCCTTGGCCCACATGCGGTTGCGGTCTATGCCGCCGGCGGCGAGGTAGTCCATCACCGCATCGGCGCGCTGCTGCGACAGCGCCGTTTCACTTGCGCCGGGATCGTCGGCGAAACCCTGCAGCTTGAGCAGCCAGCGCGGATGCTTTGCTAACCAGGCGATCTGGGTGTCGAGGGTGGCCTTGGCGACAGAATCGAGCGCGGCCGAACCTTGCGTGAAATAGGTGCGGCGGCCGACATTGAGGATAAAATCCTCCTCGCTGCCCGGCTGCACGTTCTGGAAGCCGGCAACCTCGGTGTTGGTGATGTCGGGCGTGGAAGGGGCCAGCGTGTTGCTGGTCGAGCAGGATGCGGCCAGCACCAGCAGGCCGGCGGCGAGCAGCCGGCGCGTGTTTTCAATCATGCGGTTCATGAGGCGCCAGTCATTCGACAGTGGTGGAAGCGGGCGCCTGGTCGGCGATGTGCGGCAGGACCTGCACCGCGGTGCCGATCGGGCAGCGCTGGTAGAGGTCGATGATGTCTTCCGGGAACATGCGGATGCAGCCGCTGGAAGCGTCGGTGCCGATGCTCCATGGCTCTAGCGTGCCATGCAGGCGGTAGCCGGTGTCGGCGCCGTTGCGGTGCAGATAGAGCGCGCGCGGCCCGAGCGGATTGTTGGACGCGCCGCCTGCGACCATGTGCGGTAGGTCCGGCTTGCGCTTACGCATTTCGGGGGGCGGGACCCATTGCGGCCACAGCGCGCGGCGGTCGATCGTCGCGCGGCCGTACCATTTGAAGCCGTCCTTGCCGACGCCGACGCCGTAGCGGATGGCGGTCTTGTTTTCCATGATGACGTAGAGGAAGTGGTGGCGGGTATCGACCACGACGGTGCCGACCGGCTCGCTGCTGAAATACTTGACGATCTGGCGATGCCATCTCTTGTCGATCTTGGCGAAGTTGGTCTTGCGATAGACAAAATTGTTGTCGCTGGCGGTACCGGCGAAAAAGGATTTTGCCGCCGCGGCTTGAGCAATATTGCTGGTTGCACCCACCGCGACCAGCGCCAGGCCGCCGAGCACGACACCCCTGCGTGATAAAACCATCGGCAATATTCCCCCCCATACCAAAAGCTTGGCGGACCATAGTTGAGAATTACTTCCCCTCAAAGTGGAAAATTCTGCGTTGCTTCAGTCCGCCGTGTCCGGACATTCGGCAATTTGGCGGCGAGTGACCGAATTGTGACAATCTTGCCGAGGACGAACGTCTAACCTAAACCCCATCCAGAACTTAACCAAATTGGCGCGACTGTTTGGGACCGAGCGTAGTTGCGACATTGCCCTATCCGGACGTGTGAGCAATGCCCACCAGCAGATTCAAAATCTTGCGGAAGCCGTGCGCCTCATAGATGCCGATCCAAACCAGGGCGTTGCTACTGCCGCGGCCGCGCTGGGGCTGTCCTATTCTTCGCTCTATCGACTGTTCCGAAACCTCGTGGGCCTTTCACCAAAACGATACGCGGGCGTCATGCGCTATTATCGACTAGTTGGGGCTCTGCTGGCCGACGCGCCCGCCGGCGGACTGGCGCAATTGGCCGCCATGCAAGGCTATTTCGATCAAGCCCATGCGAGCCGCGATTTCCGGCGTTATACAGGCATCGGGCAAGCCGAATTCCGGCGCCATTTAAACGGAATTGCCAAGTTGATGAACACTCTTTGAACATCTGCACAATCGCGTAGGCGCATGCAGCCTGTGTCGACGGCTCTGTCGCTCAGGATGCGCCAGCGGCGGCATGCTCACCAGGAGATATAAAATGGCCGACATGACAACACCCCACACCGCGCTTCTCGCGGCCCTCACGACAGAGCATTTCGTGCAGCAATCGGCGATCAGCGCAACCATCAGCGAAATGGCGTCGCGAACGACCATCTACATCATGTCTCTATCGAGCGCTCTAGTGGCGACGGGCTTTGTCGCGCAGTCGCCTGAATTCCTTCAGCCGTTTCTCCTAGCCGTGCTGCCATCGCTCTTTTTGCTGGGTAGCTTCACCGTCTTAAGGTTGATCGATATAGCCGCCGAGAACATGCAGGCCCATATCGGCATCGCCCGGATCAGGGCCTACTACCGAACGCTGGGGGAGGATGCTGCTTTTCAGTTTTCCAAAGAGTTCGGCCGTTGGCCAGAAAACGACGCCGAACCGTCGCTGCGTGCCGGGCCGCTCCTGGCGCATCTGACCACAGCCGCGACGATGATCGCTTTCGTAAATGCCATTGTCGCGGCGGCGGGCGTGACCCTTCTAGCACTATATGTCGGATCAGCGTTGGCGCCTGCACTGTGCCTTGGTGCCGGCACAACAACCGGCTTGATGATACTATTCTATTGGTACCAACGCCTTCGAACGAAAGGCATGGTCCGTCTCGCCAAAGCTTATGGCCCTGAAAAGAGCGTTCTTTGAGCGGGAAGTCAATGCAGTCGGGGTGATACAGCGCATCCGGGCTTTGTCGCCTATCGCAGGCCAATTCAACTGGCCGGCAACACAATGACCGCTTTGAAAGCCGGGCCCGTCTATTGGCGAAGCGATGTGGTTGGTAGAGCCGACGGATAGTCGCCGGCTTCACATCACGTCTTTTGGCAAGAACGCCTAGCCCGAATTCATGTCGGGACGAACGCGTACACGTAACTCCTAGCGCCAGCTTTCGGTTGGCGAGCGCCCAGGCAGTGGTTTTCCAACAGCGCGACCGCGATGAAAAACGAGACTTGACCGATGGCAACAGCGAGCGTGGCGAGCGCTTTGTCGTCGTAGAGGCTGGAAGCTCGGGCGTACAGCGCATCCGCAACGCGTTCGTTGCCGGCATCCGGGACGAAAATGGCCTCGACAAGGGCCAGTGCAACCCGTTCCGCTTCGCTGAAGCAGGTCGCCGCCTTCCACTGCGCTATTGCGGCGATGCGTTCGTCCGTATCCTGCGTTTTTCGCAGGTTGGACTTGTGCAACGCCGTGAAATACTCGCTGCCCACAATCTGACGTGCCCGAAGTTGGACCAGGTCTTGGGAGGAATGGTTCCGGTTGCGGTGGCTTTCGCTTGACCGGGGCGGTACTCGGGCGCGGGCGGAGCCTTAGAAATGACTCGCCACCAGCTGCAAGCCCCACAAAGGTCTCGCGCGGGATCAAGGCCCGTCGAGAGTAGTCGAGTGTAGAAAGGTCTCAATCGGTCCATACGGAGGGCAGCATACAGGACAATCCATCTGCCCTTGCGCCGGGTGTGGCAAACAAGGCGTCAGCCAAGCTAGACACTTACTGGGCGCCGCTATCTATGCGGCATTGGCTTTCGAGGTGGCAGGGGAGGAAGGGCAGGCGTCGCAGTGGACGGTGTGTTGCAGCAGGCTACCACCAGGACCGCGCCCCAAGAAGTCTCTTTTGCATCATTTCCCACCGCAGCCCCGCGGCACTACGCGGCTAAGCCAACTCTTTCATGACCTAGACAGGAGGTTACGGCTGGTTTGTGAAGGCTGAGCGCAGAACGTCGACTGTCCGCAATCCCACGCGGATTGAATAGGCAGCTCTCAGGGTCAGGTTGCGGGCACATAGGCGCAAAGCCAAAGGGGCCGGGCAGTGGGAGCTGCCAGCTTCTGGACAACGTGGCGCTCACACGCCCGCACCGAGTCTCCGATCGGCGGCAGAACCCCGCAATACGACAGAATGTAAGTTGCGTACCGTAGGCCGCGCGCGACCCTCGGACGACCTTTGGTTAGCAACCTCAAGAAGGGCTACTCATGAGCGACATCACCTTAATCGGACTGGACCCATGGGGTCTGCGCTTGGCTCCGCACTCCTTTCCCAGGCCATGCCCTAACTGTTTGGAATCGGACTGCAAGTAAGGCCGATGCCCTGGTGGAGGCGGGAGCGCTTCGCGCAGAGACCCTCGCCAGCGCGGTTGGTGCCAGTCCGCGGATCCTGGTGTGCGTTTCTGGATATGAGGCCGCGCCTGACAGAAGACGCCATAAGAGAAGGTCACGGAGCCGACAACCTCGCCAGGCTTATCGAAGTCATAAGAAAAAGGACTGAGAAAGCGGATGTGGAGCGTTCACGGGAACGCAGCGCTCCTTTCGGGGCGAACGAGTGGGCGGACACCTCCCAATCACGGAGGAGCGGCGATCTGAGCGGACCGGCAGCTTTTGTGCACTGGCGAGAGATTGCTCAACGGCCGGAGTTAGGTGCAAAGCTGTCATTCGTGGCCGACCGCTTTGATCTTCGGACTTGTCGATTGGTTGCACTGGCGCTTCCGTCGGACGAAGATTGACGGCGGGATGATGTCATCCGAGTCCTGCAGGGCGAGCTAACCAGCGGACCGGGCCCACGGTGTAGATAGCGAAACTACGCATTCGTCTGCATCGAGCTCAGTAGGCGTCGCTCTTCTTCGACAATATAATCGCGGATGATTGGGACATCGTCACGGCGAGCCGAGATCAGAATCTGGAAGACAAAATTTGAACCGTTTAGGAAGCCGAGTTCGGCCGACGCCAGATAGAAATCCCACATACGGCAGAAGCGTTCGCCCATCATGGCGACTGCCTCCTCGCGCCTGGCCTCATAACCGAGACGCCAATCGTGGATCGTCCAGTAATAGTGCAGCCGCAAATTTTCGCAGTCGGCGCACCAGATCCCCGTGCGCTCCAACGAGGCAAACACCTCTGACAAAGCCGGCACATACCCACCTGGAAAGATATACTTGCGGATGAACGGCGCCGTCGTACCAGGCGGTGACATGCGTCCGATCGCATGAACCAATGCGAAGCCGCCCTCCTTCAACAATCTACTGATGATTGTGAAATAGCTGTCGAAATGAACGACGCCCACGTGCTCCATCATTCCGATCGAGACAACACGGTCGAACTGTCCGCTGACCTCGCGATAGTCGACCTCGCGAAAATCGATCTGATGAGCGACCCCGGCCTCGATCGCTCGAAGCCGAGACGCCGCCAATTGCTCCGTCGAAACGTTGATCGCCGTGACCTTCACGTCGCAATACTTGGCGAGATAGATGGCGAGAGTGCCCCAGCCTGAGCCGATTTCTATCACATGCATGCCCGGCTCTAGCTTGAGCTTCGCGGCAATGTGGCGATGCTTGTCCATCTGCGCTTGCAGCAGATTGTTGTCCGGTGCCGTATAATAGGCGCACGAATAGGTCATTGTCTCGTCGAGCCATAGCTCATAAAATTTCGTCGGGATGTCGTAGTGATGCTGAACGTTTTTTGCGGCGAGACCCAGCTTGTTGTTCTGCTGGCGTCGGCGCAACGCACGCCAGACTTTCCGCAACGCCTTCTGAACGGGGTGGGCTGCCAACCCAGTGCGGTTGACAGAAAAAAGTGACAAGAGGTCAAATGCTTTGCCACCGTTCTCGATCACCAAGCGGCCATCCATGTAGGCTTCGGCCGCCTTCAGTTCCGGATTGAAGAAGATCTCGCGTTCGACCGCTTTGTCGGTTAGGCGGATCGTCACGTCGGGCCCATCCTGTCCACTGCCGAAGGCTTGCCTGAAACCGTCCTCGAATATGACAGTCAGGCGCCCATTTTTTACAAAACGGGAGAGCAGATTTGGCAGCAGACGCATTGTGGCTCGTTTCTCGTGACTTACCCCGTAAGTATGACTGCCCGGTGTCGGTACATCAATACCGATCTGGGGCGGAGAGGGATCGGACTTCAGAAGTCTCCTCCCAATGCCGAAGTAGCGACCCATCCGGGGCCGCCTGCCCCGCGATCGGAAATGTCTGCCCTGGCGCAATAAGATGTCCAAGGTGGTCGCCGGCAGCGTCTGCTATCCGGCAATCGCAAAGATCGCCTCAAGGGCGGACATGCGGCGCAAAGCAGCCATGCCGCCGTCGCGTGTGAGACTCTGCTTCGGGTCGGAGAACGAACCCGCTACGCGGGAGGGCGCCTGCGGTTGAGGTAGAGATCAGGGACCGGTCGTCGCGCCCGCATTGAGCGTCATTCGGCGGCAGAGCATGACGGGCTTCTTCAACAAGGAGCCTGACCATGACCCATCCCGCTCTCGATGCACACCCATCAGCCCTTTGCGCCAGTGGTTGATCGGCGACATGAACATGTGGCGTTTCTCACGGGAGACGCAGCGCAACTATCTCCGACCCATTCGGATTTGCGTAGCGGCGCGAGCCAGGCGGCGAAGGTGTCAGCCTAGTGCAAGGCCGGCCAGGTCACGGAAGAAGGCCAGATCGCCTGATCGATGCTTGGGAGGTTTTCCAACGCGGGCCGATGTCTGCGTTGCGCGCCCGCATCGAAAAACCTTCACCGAGTCGGTCATCTGATGGAGGCGCCAGAGCCTCCAAAGGCGGACGATCGACAGCTTTTTGAGGTGAGCGTAACGAGATTCGTCAACGGGCGGATCCCCAAAACGGCACCGACCCGAGAACAGTGGCTTTATCATTTTTTGAGTCCTGCGCGGTAAGGTTCCGCGCATGTGGTTGAAGACTTACTTGATCATCACCGGCGTCGGCGCGTTTGTGGCGCTGACAATGCCATGGCTGGTCATCATCGGCAGTTTCCTGATTGTCCCGGGGCTCATCCTCGCGTCGATGCCAACGGCCTTCATGTATGGCGTCGCCTTCGCGCTCTTCCGCTTGCTGCTCGGAAGTTTCGTTTCAGGCGTTCCTCTGAACGTCATATCGGGCGCCGCGACGCTGGCATTGTTCTGGACCATCCCCCAGCCAGGCCTCACCTGGGCGAGAGGCATGCTGGCCAGCCTGGAGGAGCCGGACATTCAGTCGAGCGCACCGATTGCGCTCAAGGGCGACATTCTCCTCGCCCGCCCGTTCGAGGGCCGTTGCGATGCATTGTGCGCGGCCTTGCTCAAGACCCCGGGCGTCAATTCGGTCCGCGTCCAGACCCTTCGCGGTCATTCCAATACTTATCGCGTCGTGCCGGACTCGACGCCCGGCAAACGAAGCACCGTTATCGGGCATGGCCTGCTGGAAGAGCGGCGCTACGATGCCTCCGATCCACTCGCCCCTCAGCGCGCGCTGGAAGCCGAATGGAACCTGATGATGTCAGAGGGCAAGGCGCTGCTGCAAAACGACGACTCCCCCGAACCCGGCTTCACCATCGCGATCGAGGACGGCCCTGCCGTGCCCGATTCCAAGCCCCGGTCGGGACGGGTGGATTGGTCGCTCGAACCCTCCGCACCCCACCGCAAGGCGCTCACCATCACCGACGCCGGTGAACAGGTGCTGCTGCGGCAGTCAATCCTGTCGATCTTTGCCCCGGCGGCGCCGTTGCTGATCGGGACTTCGGGCGGGATCGAGAACTTCCGGTTCGGCTGGGCGCGTCGGCGGCTCGGTGACGGAAGGATGTACGCCGAGGTTCCGGTCAACCGGCTGCTACTCGACCACACCAGCGTTTCGCGCGGCGTGGATATCGAAGCGGCGAAAACGAGAACGCGCGAGGAACTTGCCAGAGCGCTCGACGATCCGCTTAAGCCGGTGAGCGATCCCGCGTTCGCGCTCGCCAATCAGTGGATGGACTCGTTCCGCGCGAACGACCAGCCGCTCGGCGAGAGCGACCGGCGTCTGCTGGTTCGCATCTTGGAGGACCCGCGGGTGCGATCCTCAGACGGGCTGTGGGCGATCATCAAACAGGTCGATGGCGACTCCGCCGATCTGCGGCGGCTCGCCGCCAGCCGCTACCTCGCGGCCACCGACAAGAAGGAGGCGCGCCACTGGATCAATGCCCTGGCCGGCCTCCCTGTAGGTGCATACGCCGATCCTCTGCCGGAAGAGCGCGCGATTCTCGCAGATCCGGCGGTCAGCCGCTTTGCCACCGGCCTGATCAAGCGCCAGGGCGACCGCGGCGTCGATGCCGTCCCCGACCTGTTGCGGCTGCTGCGCGAGTACTCCGTCTACGATCCGGGCAAGTATGGCTTCAGCGACCTGACCGCGGCTACCGATGCCGTGCGAAGCGGCTTTCGCCGCATTGGCCCTGCGGCCTCTTTCGTGCGGCCTGAGATCGAGCAGCTCCTGGCTTCGCCGGGTCTGGAGTACCGCTACAAGACGCTCGGCCCGGAAGAATGGGACACGCTGCTGGTCGTCCTTGGGACGCCTGTCGAAACGCTTACCAAGCCGGAAAACCGAAGTGGAACCGACGCGCGGTACCGCGAGCGCGTCGCTAAACGAGCCGCCAGGCCTTACGATCCGCGCCGGGATTGATCGCCGAAACGGGACGAGAACCTCGCCAATTTATTGCATGCGGATTCCGCTATTTCGGCCTAATCGTTCAAGCGATTGATCGTGCTTCGAAACATCCTGCTTTTTGGAAGAGTGTGCCGCCGCTCAGAGGCAGAATCTCAGCGCAGAGTAACGTCAATGGTTTGATTCAGCCCTTGTCCGCGATGGCGGGATCGTTGGTTACTGGCGCAACCATGATCTCCAGCGTGGTCGTTGGCTATGTCTGCTTTCAGGAAACGGCAAAACTGATCTCAACGACCTGAATGAGGCGCAGGGCCGACCGACACAAGGTGTAGGGTCTTGTCGGAGGCTTGTGAGAACGCTGATCGGTGGTCTCGAACGCTTTCTGAGGTGCTAACTGCAACGATTGCGGGTAGCATGCGCCGCGGTGATAGGTTCGGCAGCCGCTTGCGACGAGGGGGCTCATATGTCCGACTTGCTATTGAAGCAACTCGCCTCGATCGGGTGTCGCGGACCTGTGATCACGCCCGGCAGCGCGGATTATGATCGAGCCCGGCAGGTATGGAACGGTGTCTCCGATCGCAGGCCGGCCGCGGTATTGCGTGCGGCGGATGTCGATGACGTGCGGAAGGCGATCGACGTAGCGGCCAATTGCAATGCGGTCCTGGCGATCCGAGGCGGCGGACACAGCCTGCCCGGCCTTTCGACGTGTGACGGCGGACTTTTGCTCGATCTCTCGCAGCTCAATTCAGCCCGGCTGGACATCTCCGCCGGAATCGTGGAAGCCGGCGGCGGCGCGCTTCTTCGCGATCTGGATGCAGCGACGGTTCCAAGCGGGTTCGTGGTTCCGGCGGGCGTCGTTTCTCACACGGGCGTTGCCGGTCTCACCCTCGGCGGTGGCATGGGCCGCGTCAGCCGCGCCTACGGGCTGACGATCGACAGCTTGATCGGCGTCGAGATCGTAACGGCCGACGGCAGCGTGAACTGGATCGATGCCGCAATCGATCCGGAGCTTTTTTGGGGCATTCGCGGTGGCGGTGGGAATTTCGGTGTCATAACCCGCTTCAGGTTCCGGCTGCATCAGCTTGGCCCGGTGGCTGTCGGCCATTGGACGTACCCGATGGCCGACGCGCAACGCGCAATCACAGGCCTCGGCGATTTGGCTCGACAACGCCGGCGAGAGTTCTCCGTCGCTTTTACTCTCGCGCGAGGAGGCTTGAGCGTGACTGCGGTGTGGGTGGGCGACAGCAGGCGGGCGGATCAGATGCTTTCGCCCTTCGGCGAGCTTGCAGGTGTGGGTGAAGGAGAGATGGGCGCCATGCCGTTTCTTCACCTGCAAAGTCGCAACGACGCTCATTTCGCCTGGTCACGCCGGTATTACGCGAAAGGTGGTTTCTGGTCGGATATCACCGGTGACGTAGTGGATGCTATGCTGCAGCAGATTGCCTCGGCACCAACCAAGGATTGCGAGTTCTACATAACGCAGCTTGGAGGCGCTGTTGCCGACGTGCGGGACGAAGACACCGCCTATTCCGGAAGGCAGGCCGGCTATTACTGGATTGCGGAGCCCGTATGGGACGATCCGGCAGACGACGAGCGTTGCATCGAATGGGGCAGGTTCGCAGCAGGGCGCGTGGCCGATCGGTCCATAGCCGCCAACTATGTCAACGAGCAATCCGATACTGCCATTGCTTCGGGTGCCTATGGAGCCATCAAGTATGATCGGCTCAGACACTTGAAAACTCGGTTCGATCCCTCCAACCTGTTCCGCCTCAATCAGAATCTTGCCGTTCGCGGCCACGCCGGAGTGATCTGGGCACCGCATAGGCCGGCTCGGCCTGCCGAGCACCGGCTGCGCGCTACAGCTGACCCTAAACGGCTTAAGCCGGACCGTCGCAATCTTGCGGCCATCAAGTGGAAGCGTACGAGCGGCGCTGCAAGCGCAAACCATTCTGCATCGGAGTGTCTTGCGAAGACTCCCAGCGCGACAGTACCAGCAAGGTGCTACGGTGGGCGGTCCACCTGGCGCAAGGGCTGCCTGCGCCGCTGCAGTAGCCACGTCCGCTTTTGGCGAATGGGCTGGACGACAGAAATGACTGCCATGCGGCGCAAAGCGGACGCGTTCCACGATTGGCCGGTGCGCAGTCAATCGACGCCACCAGACTCCGGCCTGTCGCGTGACCTTGCGTCGCGCTATCATGGCGCCGTGAAGCTTAGTCAAAGCATACGGTTCTGTACCTCTGCAGACGGCACCCGCATCGCTACGGCGTCCTGCGGCGAGGGGCCGGTTATCCAGCGGGCAGCGCATTGGCTAAGCCATGTCGACTATGATCTCGAAAGTCCAGTGTGGCGGCCGTGGCTCAGCCAACTGTCGGCGCGCAATTGTTTCGTGCGCTACGATCCGCGCGGATGTGGGCTGTCGGAGCGGCACGTCGCAGACCTCTCCGTCGACGCGTGGCACGCGGACCTGGAGGCCGTGGCCGCATCAATCAAGGAGCCGCGCTTTGTCCTGCTCGGCCTGTCGCAAGGCGGTGCGCTGGCCATTGCCTACGCCGTGAAGCATCCCGAGCGCGTCTCGCATCTGGTGCTCGTGAACGCGTACGGTCTGGGCGCGCGGGCTCGCGCCCAAACCGACTCCGATCGTCTGGAGGCCGAGACACTGGTCAATTTCATCCGCATCGGCTGGGGCCGTGACAACCCTGCGTTCTGCCAGTTCTTCACGAACCTCTTCATTCCGGACGGGAACCCGGAGCAGCACCGCTGGTGGGGTGATCTGGAGCGGGAGACGGCGACAGCCGAGGTCGCCGCGCAACTGCTATGGCAGATGCAGGGGATCGACGTGATGGACCTTGCCGCCGCCCTGCGTGTCCCAACCTTGATAGCACACAGCCGTGGCGATATGCGTGTTCCCTTCGACGAAGGCTGCAGGCTTGCTGCCACGATTCCTGGCGCCCGCTTCGTTCCGCTGGAAAGCAAGAACCACGTGCTGTTGCCGGACGAACCTGCCTGGCCCGTCTTCTACTCTGAACTCGGCAGGTTCCTCGGGCAGGATCGGGCCGCGCAACCCAGCGGCGCTGTCCGCGATGCCGGCCTGATGCCCGCCGAAACCATGATTCTGAACCTCGTCGCCGAGGGGCTGGACAACCGTTCAATCGCCGAGCGGCTCGGCAAGAGCACAAAGACGGTCCGCAACCAGTTATCGGTGATCTTCAGCAAGCTGGGCGTGCGCAGCCGCTCACAGGCGATCGTCAAGTCGCTGTCCCGCTAGGTCGTCTCACATCTGCCGGTGCGGGACAGATGTCCCTCGACGAAAGCCGGATTTCGGCTGCCGTGAGGGACAGTTGCCTCATGCCAGCAGGCAAACTTGGCCTCATCCTCGAACTGACTGGCGCGGGATGCTGCTGGAGGCGAGGAGAAATCGACATGACCCAGGTTGACGAAACGAAGCTGAATGAACTGGTCGGGCGCGTGCTTGGAGACCTCGGCGGCGCTGTCAGCGTGCCGCTGGTACGGATCGGCGATCCCGCTATGTGCGCGAATGGCTCGCTGCGCAGGCGGCCTCCGGCTACGTCCAGCACGAGCGCGGAAGTTTCTGGCTGACACCTGAGCAGGCGTTCGTGTTCGCGGAACCGAACAGTCCTGTCAACATGATCGGCGCTTTCGACACCGCCGTCGCGATGGTCGAGAACCAGCCGAAGGTGCAGGCGGCCTTCAAGACTGGCAAGGGTGTCGCCTGGGGCGACCACGCCGGCTGCATGTTCTGTGCCGTGGCGCGGCTATTCCGATCGGGCTATGTGAATGCGCTGGTGCAGGAGTGGCTCCCGGCCCTCGATGGCGTTGCCGACAAGCTGAAGGCCGGAGCTGATGTAGCCGATGTGGGATGCGGGCACGGTCTGTCGACCATCCTGATGGCGCAGGCGTTTCCCAGGTCTCGTTTCACCAGATACGACTTCCACTCCGCCTCGATTGCCACCGCGACCGCGCACGCAATGGCACATGCGGTAGCGAATGTGAGCTTTGAGGTCGGCCGGGCGCAGGACTTCGCCGGCCGCGACTTCGACCTGATCACCTGCTTCGACTGCCTGCACGACATGGGCGATCCGAAGACCGCCGCTGTGCACATCCGCAAAGCGCTTAACAAGGGAGGCACGTGGATGGTGGTCGAACCGATGGCCGGGGATACGCTGGAGGACAATATCAATCCGATCGGCAGGATGTACTATTCCGCCTCCACGATGATCTGTGTGCCAACCTCGCTGGCGCAGGAGGCTGGGCTCGCACTCGGCGCCCAGGCGGGCGAGAAACGATTGACCGAAGTCATCCGCTCCGGCGGCTTCACCAAGGTTCGCAGGGCCGCGCAGACTCCGCTCAACATGGTTCTCGAAGCGACCTGAACAGATAGCAAAGCGACGAACATCAAGCATCTGTCAATTGACGGCTCGGAAGATCGTGGTCGGAGCGGCCTGCTGTGTCAGTTTGCGGCAGGGAGCGGTGGTCCCCGCTGCCGGGCCCTTTCGTGCACCTGCCTGGAAAACGCACCTTCGGCCGTCGAAGTGAAGTGCGGAGGCGGGCGTCACCGAAAGGGGACAAAAACCGGCTGCGGCCGTCAGGCCGCAAAACCGCGACGGTCCGGATGCGCGACGGCGCAGCCTCAGTTCCAAGTGTGGAGGCAGGCTCTCCAGGATCCATCGCCCTGGCGCCTGAAGATCGTGACGATAGTTCCCTCATAGCGCTGCGTTTTACCGCCTTCGTCCAAAGCGTTGGCCGACCATTTCCCTGTTGCATAGGCAATGTCGCCGACAGCCTGCGCATCGATCATCTCGATGCGATGATCCTTCACTCCGGCCGAGATCAATCCATTCCAGAAGTCTTTGATTGCGCTCGTTCCCCTGACGACTGCGTGAGTGGATGGCAACACGACCGCGTCCTGTGTATAGAGTGCAGCTACTGCGTCAGCATTGCCGCTGTTGAAGGCCGAATTCCAGTGATCGTTTGCTCGCTGAATTTCGTCGCTGATACTCTCAGTCGATTGTGTCATGGCGTCCTCCTTGTTTATCGCCTTCTCAATCAATTCGCGGCCCGAAGGCCTTCATTCGTTGTTGCGAGCGTCTGTGCGGCTTGCAGGTCAGGCAATGTCAGGCCCTCAGTAAACCCGGAATAAATCAGTGCGAGCTGCTCGCGCGCGCCAGGCGCGGGACAGTTGGCTCGCACGAGGCTCAGTGCAGCACGCAGTTCCCAGAAACGCGCTCCCTGAGCCCGGGCCGTCGCCAGTGCGTCCAGGAGGCGATTCCTCGAACCTCCGGTTTTGTCCTCCCCAAGTTGCAGCAGTACCTCCCCCTGCAGACGCAGTATCTCGGCCGCAAACCAACGCTCTTTGGTGCGCTCAATCCCTGCTTGCGCGGCTTCGAGCAGAAGGCGTGCAGCACCATGATCGCCGGCTCTGACCTCGATTTGCGCCTGAAGGGCAATGAAATAAGGAACCATGAATTCTGCGCCGGTCGCGCGCCACTCGGTAATACCTCGTTGGAGTTCGAGGCGGCCACGATCAAAATCACCTGCCTCGGCGTTTGTCCAAGCGCTTAAGATTGTGGCGCCGGCGAGCCACAAGCGGAATCCGGCTTCGCTGGCAACGCGGGTTAATTCTGCGCACCGCTCCTGGACGCCTTGGTGATCGCCAATGATCTGGCGGATGACGCCGCCGAAGAATAGTGGCAGAGCCAGGCTGTTGCGATGACCCACACGATGCGCTTCCGCAACCGCCTCGTCGTTGGCCGCCAGAGCCTGATCGGCAAACCCAAGCGGCAGTAATGTGCGGGCGAGATAGTCCAGGCACACGACGTGCGGATCGAAGGCGTAAACAAACGCCGGCGATCTGTGCGCTCGGGGATCGTAAAGGGCAAGCGCCTCCTCCAGATGTATCCGGGCGCGGGAGAACTCGCCGGCAGGCAACGCGCTGACGCCGGCGGCCCGATGAGCAAAGAAGGCGAGCCCGGTATCATTGTTGGCTTCCGCCAATTCAAGCAGGCGGTCTGCTGCGCCACGTGCTTCCGCCAATTCGGCAGCATAGAGGTGGTAAAGGCACAGGCCGTAAAGCACCGGAAAGAGCTGACGCGTCTCGCCCAGCTCTTCACAAAGTTCGCGCGCCCGACCGTAGGCCTCCGCCGTTGGAGGTGCGGCGAAGCCATGTGCCGCAACATGCGTGCTGCCGAGCGCCAGCCGGATTGAAAGTTCTCTGCGCGAACGTTCCTCGGACGGGGGCATCGCCGAAAGCCCGCTTAACGCGTTGTCGAATCGGGCGAGCGCCTCCGTCAGGACCGAGCGCGAAAGCGCTCGGCGACCGGCCAGTTCATTGTACTCGACAGCCTTTTCCAAAAGGCCCGCCTGACCAAAGTGGTGGGCAAGCAGTTCGGGCTCCGTGGCTACGATTTCGGGGAAGCGCTCCTGGAGAATCAAGGCAATCCGAGCATGCAGCTGCTGACGGCGGCTGTGCAGCAGACTGCTGTACGCCGCATCCTGCACGAGTGCATGTTTGAAGGCATAGCTCGCTTGAGTGTCACTGCCACGGCGGAAAACAAGGCCCGACGTGACCAGCTGGTTCGTTGCGCGCTCAAGTTCCAATTCAGGAAGGCCCGTGGCTGCGGCAAGCAGCTCGTGCGTGAATTCGCGCCCGATCACTGCTCCGACCTGCGCCACGTCCCTGATAGAATCCAAACGGTCGAGGCGGGCCATCAGCGAGTCGTGGAGCGTCGCTGGAACCGCCAGCGGAGGTAGCGGGCCAGCCAGAACCAGCTCTCCATCGCGCATTTGAAGCAGGCCTGATTCAAGGACGACCTTGGTCAGTTCTTCGACAAACAGCGGAACGCCCTCGGTCTTGGACAGAATCTGGTCCAGCACTTCGGTCGGCAACTGCTTGCCCCCTGTCATCGCTGCAATGATAGAGGCCGCCTGGGCGCGGCTGAGCCGATTGAGCGTCAAAAATGTCGCGTGCGGGAGACCACTCCAGCGGACTGCGCCTTCCGGACGCGAAGTTGCAATCAGCAGTACAGGCAGTTGCCGAATCCGGCTTGCGATTTGGTCGAACAGCTCGGCCGAGGTCGTATCTAAAAAATGCGCGTCCTCAAGCAGCATCAGCACTGGTTGGCTGCGGGCAAGAGCCTCTAGTTGCTCGATCAGCAACTCGAACGTGCGCGTCTTCTGTTTTTGCGCCATAAGATCGACCTTGGGATAGCGCCCCTCAGTCGGGATGGACAGCAATGCGGCGATCAGCGGTATTGCCTCGTTTGGATACTTGGTCGAATCGGCAAGAAGCTGCTCGAGACAGTCAAGCTGACGGTCGGGCGGGTCGGTCCGCCTTATGTCCCCGGCTCGGAGTAACTGATCCGTAACAGGATAAAGGGCGGTTTCTACGTGATAGGGGGAGCAGTAGTACCGCAGTCGCGTGTGTGCCTCGTCTTTCAAGTGCTCCCGCAGCTCTTGCAGAATACGGGACTTGCCAATGCCAGCCTCGCCGAACAGCTCGACGACTTGTCCTTCACCGGACGCCGCGAGCCGCCACCGGTCGAGCAGCAAGGCGACATCGTGTTCGCGCCCGGCAAGCGGCGCAGATTCGTCTGCATGAAGTGCTTCGAACCGACTCTCTGCGCGGCCCTCTCCAATCACTTTGAATGCGCTGACGGGCGTGTCGAACCCTGCCAGCTTCTGCGGCGGAATGCTGGTCACCTCGAACAGGTTTCCGATAAGTCGATAGGTGAGCTCAGAGATGACTACCGTTCCCGGCTCGGCGATGGCCTGGAGCCGCGCGGCAAGATTGGGAGTCTCTCCCACGACCGCGTTCTCCTGCGCTGAGCCGATGCTAATGAGGTCACCTACGACCACCACCCCGGTCGCGATCCCGACACGGACTGAGAGTTGCTGACCGCCCTTGACGGACAGACCGCTGACAGCGCTCACTACCGCGAGCGCGGCACGGACGGCGCGTTCGGCTTCGTCTTCATGCGCCTGCGGCCAACCGAAATAGGCCAACGCCCCGTCGCCCATGAGCTTCGCGACGTGCCCCTGGAAGCGAAGGACTTCGCCAGCCGTGGTATTCTGGAACTGCCTCAGGAGGTCGCGCATCTCCTCGGGGTCAAGCCTCGTCGCGAGCGCCGTAGAACCGACGAGATCCACAAACATGACCGTCAGTTGCCGCCGTTCCGCCTCCCGGGGGCGACCGGGTTCGCCGAACCGCTCAACCGAAGCCGACATCGGAACTGGTGAGGCAGAAGCCGGCTTGGCCGACACTACCTCCGGCTGGCCTTCCATCGCGGCAATCGCCTCAAGTATTCGCTTGCGATGGCCAAGCGCGCCAACCCCAATTTCTTTCAGGTCTTCGGCGGTGAGGCGGGGCAGGATTTCGGCATCGATTGCGTTGTCATCGAAAACCGGAACATATTGCTCCAGGCCCAAGCTCTTGAGCCAAACTGCAATATTCATTTGGCCCCTCACGGCCATCGGCCCTCCTTCGGCGGGGAACAAGTTTATCACACTGACATTGCGATAACACGCTCCTTCGTGCACCCACGACGCTGGCGCGACGTGCACGAGCCGTCTTGGGAGGACGGAGCAGGACCAAAAGGTCCGGAGGGAAATAGCTAAAGTTGGTTCGCAGTCCCTGGCCGACCCTTCGGAAATGGCGATTGCGTCAGGGTCTAACGGCTCGCGTCGCGCCGCTGTTCATCACGGTTCAGGCTCCATGGCTCGATGGCTTGGGAGGTTTTCCAACGCGGGCTGATGTCGATCCCAGCCCGCACCCTCGCGCTGCGGCCCACATCGAAAAACCTTCACCTGAGGGGCCGTTCCAGTGGCATTGCCGGTGGGCCACTAGTTGCCGGTATGCCGATAAATCGTGTAGTATCGACGTTTTCCGGAGACGGCATGCCGGCGCCCGAAACCCTTCACAAGTGCGGACCGTCCGCAATCAGCGCGGAACTGTCAGAAAGTAGCGACAGCAGCAGATCGCTCACCTGTCCCAACAAACGACGCGCGGTCAGACGGGCGGCACGCCAAACGTGTTGTCAGTGCTGGGCGGAACGCCGCAGAGCGGCGTTCCGTGGCTTCGTTCACAAGTCTAGTTCTTGACCACGTCTTCCAGAAAGAACCGGCCCAGCGGATTCTGGTAGAAGTTCTCGATGTTAATACGCGAGACGTTGATGAACGGGCTGTAGTACAGATCGATCCAGTTGACGTCCTCTTTGGCCATCTTCTGCAGATCGGTGTACATTTGCTCGCGCTTGGCCGGATCCATCTCGATGCGCGCCGCCGCGACCAGCTCCTTGACCTTCTCGTTGTTGTAGCGGGTCATGTAATTCATGTTCGCGTCGTGGCCGAGAACGAAGGTGGTCTTCTGGTCTGGGTCGAGGATGTCGTTGGTCCAGTAGTTGACACCGACGTCATAGTCGCCGGCCACCAGCATGTCCCATTCCTGGCTCGGGTCGACCTTCTGGATTTGGACGGTGACTCCGGCTTTGGCGAGCTGCTGCTGCAGCAGCACGGCCGTCTGCTCGACGATCTCGTCGCCGGCCCGCACGACGTAGTTGAGCGTCAGGTCCGAGGCCCCGGCGTCGGCCAGCATCTGCTTGGCCTTTTCCGGATCGTAGGGCCGCTTCAGATTGTCGGCGTAGTAATAGAGTGCGCCCTTCGGGACGTAGGAGTTTGCGACCTCGCCGTAGCCGAACGTCACCGTGTCGACCACAGCCTGCTCGTCGATGGCCATGTCGAGGGCCTGCCGCACCTCCTTCTTCGCCAGCGCGCCATGCTCGTGGTTAATCAGCAGGTGATCCTCGCGGGTCGACGGGTCGAGATGGACGGTGAGGTTGGAATCCTTCTGCAGTTCGGCGACGCGTGAGAACGGCACAAAGATCGCGGTGTCGAGCTGGCCGGCCTGCACGTTCAGCATGCGGGTGTTATCGTCCGGCACGGAGATCCACTCGACGCCGTCGAGGCTGACACGATCGGCCTCCCAGAAATGCGGGTTTTTCGCCAGGATGACACGGTCGCCGCGCCTCCATTCCGTGATGGTGAAGGCGCCAGAGCCGATGGGTGTTTCGGCATATTTCTCCGGACCGAGCGCCTCAAAACCCTTCTTGGAAAGAACCGAGGCGATCGGGAAGGCCAGCGTCGCCAGGAACGGCGCGGTCGCTTGCTTGAGTTTGATCGTGACGGTCTTTGGATCGGTTGCCTCGACCGTATCCATCACCTTGAAAGGATCCGCCCACAGCGAGCCCTCGTCATCCCTGATGCGGGTGAGGCTGAACACCACGTCGTCGGCCGTCAGGTCGGAGCCGTCCGAGAACTTCGCGTCGCGCAGCTCGAGCGTATAGGTGAGGCCGTCCGGGCTGACCTCCCAACTCTCGGCGAGACCGGGCTCCAGCTTGGTGCCCGTCTTGTCGACGCGGATCAGCACGTCATAGACGTTGGCGAACACCCACAGGTCGATGTTCTGGGCGGTCTTGATCGGATCGAAGGTGGTCGAGTCTTCGCGCCGGCCAATCGTGAGTACGCCGGCGGCTTCTGCGAGCGTCGCCCCCAGGGACAGGCTGGTCATAACGGTGACCAAGCCGATGCGCATCCATTTGCTTCTTAACATCGGTATTCCCCTTCTGGTTTGCCTTTGGTTTCAGTTTGCGACCCCGTCGGCCTGCGGGGTCGCCATGTTCGAGGGAGCAAGCAGCGGCTTGTCCGGATCGATATGCGGAACGGCGGCAATCAGCGCGGCGGTGTAGGCATGCTTCGGCCGGGAGAACACTTCCTCCGACCGACCTTCCTCGACGATCACGCCGCGGTGCATCACCACAACACGCTGGCAGAGATTGCGAACGATTGCGAGATCGTGAGCGATAAATATCAGCGTGAGCGACATACGTTCCACCAGTTCGCGGAACAACTCCACGATCTGCGCCTGGATGGTGACGTCGAGGGCGGCCACGCACTCGTCCGCAATGATAAGTTTCGGGTCGACGGCGAGCGCGCGAGCTATCCCGGCTCGCTGGCATTGGCCGCCGCTCATCGAGCGCGGCTTGCGGTCGAGGAACGCGCGCCCCAATCCGACCAGGTCTAGCAGTTCGCCGCAGCGTGCCGGAATTTGCGCGGTCTCGATCTTGCCCTGTACCCGCAGGACCTCGGCCAGCATCTTGCCAACGGTAAGATGAGGATTGAGGGCGTTGTAGGGGTCCTGGAAAACCATGGCGGTTTGACGTCGCAGCATGCCGAGGACTGCGCGATCCGATGCGATGTCCATACCATCGAACCGAATCGTGCCTGACGAGACCGGCGTAAGTCCAAGGACGGCGCGCGCCAGAGTGCTCTTGCCGCTTCCGGATTCGCCGACAATTCCGACCGTTTCGCCCGGCATGACACGGAGTGTGACCCCATTGACGGCATCAACCGCGCCTCGCCGGAACAGGCCGCCCGTGGCGAAGCGCACGTGCAGCTTCTCGATGTCGACCACCGGCACCGCTCCGGGTGCCCGGAGCTTCTCAGCCTTTGCCGGCATGTCCTCCTCCGGCAGCGAGGGATGACTGGCGATCAGCGAACGGGTGTAGGCATGCGCCGGCGCCGCAAGCAGACCGCGCTTCTCTCCAATCTCCACCAGTCGACCTTGCCACATCACCGCGATGCGGTCGCAGACTTGGGCGACGATGCCGAGATCGTGGGTGACCAGGATCACCGAGAGTCCACGCCTGGCGCGGATGTCCATCAGAAGCCGCAGGATCTGCGCCTGTATCGTCACGTCGAGTGCCGTCGTCGGCTCGTCGGCGATCAGGATCCTGGGATTGCTCGATAGCGCCGCGCCGATCATGGCGCGCTGGCGCATGCCGCCGGAGAATTCGTGCGGGTAGCTATCGTATTGCCGAGCCGGATCCGGAAACCCGACCTGGGCGAGGATATCCACCGCCGCGGCGCGCGCCGCCTTGGCGTCCAGCCGCTGGTGAAAGCGGATGCCCTCGGTGATCTGGTCGCCGATCCTCATGACCGGGTCGAGATGGCTGCTCGGATTCTGAAAGATCATGCCGATTTCACCGCCGCGCACCGCGAGCATCTCGGCTTCCGGCGCGGTCGTCAGCTCACGCCCGGAAAGTGTGATCGAGCCACCGCTGATCCTGAGCCGGCTCGATGGCAGCAGCCTAACGAGTGAGCGGCAGAGCAGGCTCTTGCCCGACCCGCTCTCGCCGACCAGCCCGAGCACTTCTCCCGGGGCGAGATCGAGCGACACGGCATCAAGCAGGATACGCTCCCCGCCGTCACCGTCATGGACAACCGTCAGGTCGGTGACCTTGAGCAGCGCCGCGATCACTCGTGAACCCCGAACAAATCGGCCAGCCCGTCGCCGATCATGCTGAAGGCGAAGGCGAGCGTCACGATCGCAAGCCCCGGGAACAGTGTAATCCACCACGCGGTGGTGACGAAGGCTTGGCCTTCCGCCACCATCACGCCCCACTCCGCGACTGGCGGCTGCACGCCCAGCCCGAGATAGCTAATGGCCGCGCCATTCAGCAGGACGAGGACCGCGTCGGACATCGCGAAGACGACCGAGCCGGCAGCGGCATTGGGCAGGAGGTGACGGAACATGATGCGCATGCGGCTGAAGCCGAGGCTGACCGCCGCAACCGCGTAGTCGTGGTTCTTGAGCACGAGCATCTGGGCGCGGATGAGCCGCGCGTAGGAAACCCAGCCGACGAGGGCTATGGCGATGTAAAAACTGGCCAGGCCAGGCCCCAGGATCGCAATGATCGACAGCATCAATACCAGGAACGGGAAGGCCAAGATGACGTCGACCAGCCGCATGAAGATGGCGTCGACTATCCCGCCGAAGAAGCCGGCTACCGTACCCAGCGTGGTGCCGATGAGAAAGGGGAAGATAACGCCGATGACGGCGATCTTGAGGTCGATGCGCGTACCCCAGATGACGCGCGAGAGGATGTCGCGGCCGAAATTGTCGGTCCCGAACGGGTGCAGCCAGGACGGCCCCTGGAGCCGTGCTGTCGCGTCCTGGGCGATCGGATCGTAGGGCGCGATCAGCAGCGCGCCGAGCGCGAGGAAGACGAACGCCCCAAGCAGGAAGACGCCGGCCGCCAGCGTACCGCGGCGGCGAAAGCGGCCCTTCCTGCCGAGCGCGGGCGCGGCCAAGGGCTCGCTCACAGCTTCACCCTCGGATCGAGAGCCACCGTGACGATGTCAGCCAGGAAGTTGATCAGCACGGTGGCGCAGGCGAAGACCATCGCCACGCCCTGCACGACCATGTAGTCGCGCGAGAAGATGGCGCGCACCAGCAGCTGGCCCATGCCGGGCAGCGCGAATACGGTCTCCACCACGACGGTGCCGCCTATCAGCCAACCTATGTTTACGGCGAGAAGGTTGACGGTCGGCACCAACGAATTTGGCAGCACGTGGCGCCAGAACACGATGCTCTCCGGCATGCCGCGCGCGCGCGCGGCAGTCGCCACGTCGGACTTCAAGCCTTCGACCATCGCCGCACGCAAGCTGCGCGCCAGAACGGTCGACAGCGACAGCGAGACAGTGAGGCTCGGCAGCACGAGATGTGCAAGCTTTTCAGAAAGCGTGTTGCCGTAACCGGACACCGGGAGAATGGCGAGTTCGACGCTGAACAGGATGATCAGCATCAGGCCGAGCCAGAAGGGCGGGAAGCCGATGCCGAAGGTGGAAACGATGCGGATAACTTGGTCGGCCAGCCTGCCCTGATTGCGCGCCGCGATCGCCGCCACCGGCACGGCGATCAATACCGACAGCACAACGCTGCAAAGCACCAGCGTCAGAGTGGGCTCGATGCGCGTGGCGATCAGCTTCAGCACATCGATCTTGTAGAGGATCGAGCGCCCCATCTCGCCGTCCGCGAGGTTGCGCAGGAAGTAGAAATACTGGGCGAGCATGGGCTCATCGAGGCCGTACTGCGCGCGGATGCGGGCGATCGCTTCGGGGGTGGCGCGGACGCCGAGCAGAACGCGAGCGGGGTCGCCGGGGATCAGCCGGACAAGGATGAACGTGATCACGCTGATGCCGAACAGCACCGGCAGGAACTGAAGCGGACGGTATAGAACGAACTTATAGCGGTGCATGGCCCTGAGGTGTTTCCCCGTCCGCTCCCTTTCCCCTGCATTCGGCCTGCATCAGCCTGCCTTGTTGCGCGAGAGGAACCCTAAAAGGATCGGATAGTATGCAGCTGGGTTCTCGTAGAAGGGCATGTGACTCGCATTCGGGATGATGTGCAACTCCAACTGCGGCAGGCCAAGCTTCATGCGCAGACCACAGGCTGGTGTCAGTTCGTCGTGCTCGCCATGCGTGATCAGCACCGGCACCTTGATCCTGGGCAGGTCGGGCACCCGGTTCCAGTCCTTGAGATTGCCGATGTAGAGAAACTCGTTCGGACCTTGCATGGTCGCGTAGGGTCCCATGTTCCAGTCGTCGAGCGAGCGGCGCACCGGCGCCGGCCATTCGGGCAGGCGGCAGACATGGCGGTAGTTGAGGATCGTCACCGCCGCCATGTATTCCGGATGATCGTAGGTTCCCTGCGCCTCGTGCTTCTGCATCATCGATACGGTCTCGGGTCCCAGCGAGGCGCGCAGGCGTTCCAGTTCCAGAACAAGATGCGGCATGTCGGCGACGGTATCCTCGAGGATCAACGTCTGCAGGTTCTCCTGGTAGGCAAGCGCATAGTCGATCGCCAGCCAGCCGCCCCAGGAATGACCCAGCATGTGGACATTGCCGAGTCCCAGCGTCTTGCGAACCGTCTCGGTCTCCTCGACGTAGCGCGCGATAGTCCACAACGAGGTGTCCGTCGGCCGGTCGGAGGCGCCGGTGCCAAGCTGGTCGAACGCCACGACCCTGTATCCCTGGTCTACCAGGCAGGAGTGCGATTCGCGAAGGTAGTCGCAGGCCAGGCCAGGCCCGCCGTTGAGGCAGAACACCGTCTCGGTGCTGGAGCCGAAGCTGTAGGCGACGACCTTAAAGCCGTCGACATTTACCTCGATGCGATCGTCCGCCGCCATCTCACGCCACATGATACGCTCCGAATGCACAGCTTTTAGGCATGCTCATACTTTAAGCGAAACGTTGGGAGTGCGTCAGCTATAAGAAGTGATAGGGTGGGTCCGGGAGGATGTCGGCGGAAGAGCTCATGCTGGACGAAATCACAACGATCAGGCAGCGTTTCACTCGCCATGGCACCTTGGACGAATGCATCGACGAGGCGTTCGCCGCCCTGTCCGGCCTAGGCTACGACGCGCTGGTCTACGACTACACGCCCATCCCGTACGATCTCGACGGCGCTATCATGATCCCGTCGATGCTCAAGCTGCGTAACATCGATGATGACATGCGCGACTATTGGTGCGATCGAGGTTACTTCCGCATCGATCCGGTGCAGATCGTGGCGGCGCGCAGCTCCACCCCCTTCGCCTGGAGCTACGACAAGGAGATCGACACCGAGATAGGAGCGCTCCTCGACGAGACTACGGAACCCGTTGCGCGCTATCTGCGCGAGCGCGACCTCACTAGCGGCGTCACGATCCCTATCCACATGCCGCGCGGCGGCTATGCCACGGTTACCGGCATCCGCCTCGGCGCGGACGAGATGGTAGATCGGGATGCGGGAACCATCGCGCGCTTTAGCTTGCTGGCGCATGTCTTCCACGATATGGCCTACGCCCTCTACGACCGATCGGCTCTCAGTCCGCTCCTGCCGTCCTTGACTGAGCGCGAGCGCGAGTGTCTCCGCCATTCGGCACATGGCCTCTCTGCCAAGGAGATCTCGCGCGTCATCGGGCGCTCGATTCCTACGGTCGTCATGCACCTCACCGCCGCCGCCAGGAAGCTGGGCGCCAGGAACCGCACGCAGGCCGTCGTTCGCGCCGCGCATTTCCGCCTGCTCGACAACTGACGAAAAGACCCTATCACTTTTCATAGCTGCCCCCCTCTGACAGGCTCGCCCTATGATGCTCGCCGCAACGAGGAGAGCGCCGTGGCCGCCACGACGAGGCTACACCCGAGGTGGTTCGACCCTATGTGGAACGCGTTTCGGACATTCGAGCCACATGCCGCATGTCGAGGAGCGGGACCTCTGCATGCGCACTGTCTCGGACTTCCTCAAGACGCAGGACTGAGCTGTAACTGGCAGGCACCAAGCCCGCTTGTGTTGGTTCATTCGATCTGTAATTGGGGTCTGCATCTGATCCTTGTTGAATATGACACGCGAGAAAGCCCGCTGGGTTTCACCCCAGCAGGCCCGGTGGTTATTCCTAATAGTGCGGGTATCGCTTTCTGCGGACGGACCGCTCGGCAAGTTTGCAGCCGGTTCTTCCACCTATGAGGGAGAAGCCAACTAAAGCCCCGCAGATAGCCCAAAAGATATCTTTGGAAGAAGTGCGGGAGTTTTGACCGGCGAGGAAACCGCTTTGTTCTTGTTGAGAAGCGGCTGTATCGTGAAATCAGCACCCATGACAATCCGCAACTGGTCAGCGGCGTCGGGAGGCTAAGACACGGAGCCGTGCCATGTCATCGGACAACCATCTCCGGCCGAATCCGAAGCGGAGGCCTAAGGCGGCTTCCTCGGTTCCAGCTAAGGCGGCAGCGCCGGACGCGCGGGAGCCCGGGCCGGACGCCCGCAAGACGGTCACCATCCTCTTCGCCGACATCGTTGATTCCTCGCGGCTTAGCCTCTCCCTCGATCCAGAAGCGCTCCGGAACTTGCTCTCCCGGTACTTCGGCGAGTTGAGCGCCGTCGTTCAACGGCACGGCGGAATCGTGGACAACTATATGGGGGACGCGATCATGGCTGTGTTCGGCATGCCGTTCGTCCACGAAGACGACGCGCTGCGCGCGGTGCGGGCAGCGGTGGAGATGCGCGATACACTTGCCATCCTTAACCACGAGCTCGAAGCCGGTTGGGGCGTCCGCCTTATGAACCGAATCGGCATCAACACCGGCGAGGTGATCGCCAGCGACCAAACGCAGGGATACTTGTCAGTCGCCGGAGAGGCCGTCATTGTCGCGAAGCGCCTTGAGGAGGCAGCGACGGCGAGTGAGATCCTGATAGGGGAGCCGACGCACAAGCTCGTGCGCGATGCGGTCGTCGTCGAGCCCAGCGGGCCGCGCGCACTCAAGCGCGGCGCGACCATCCGCGCCCTCGTCGTGTTAGATGTCCACGCCCACGCCCCTGGCGTTGCGCGCCGCTTCGACTCGCCTTTCGTCGGGCGCGAACGCCAACGAGCCTTGCTTGAGACCGTCTTCCGCAACGCGGTCGGCGATAGGACCTGCCACCTGGTCACCATTCTCGCCGACGCGGGTGTGGGAAAGTCGCGGCTCGTACGGGAGTTCACGAGCGGCCTTGCCGAGGATGTCACAGTCTTGCACGGCCGCTGTCTGCCCTATGGCGAGGGCATCACCTATTGGCCGCTGGCCGAGATCGTCCGGGAGCTTACCCGCGCGGAGGGAGCCGACTCCGGCAAGCAACTCGCATCGGTGATCGAGGCGCGGCTCGCAGGCGACGAGAAGGCCCGGCTGATTGCCGAGCGTGTGACCGGGGCGCTCGGGCTTGGCGGCGCGGGACAAGGGACGACCGAGGAGACCGCCTGGGCCGTCCGGAGGCTGTTTGAGGCGCTCGCGCGAGCGGGGCCGCTCGTCGTTGTGGTGGACGACGTCCATTGGGCCGAGTCGACATTCCTCGACTTAGTCGAGCACGTCGCCGACTTCTCACGCGATTTCCCGATCCTGCTCATCTGCATCGCGCGGCCGGAGCTCTTCGACGCGCGTCCTGGCTGGGGGGCCGGCAAACGCAACGCGACGTCGATCGTCCTGGAGCGGCTCAGCGACGCGGAATGCCGCGAGCTGATCTCCAACCTTCTTGGCCCCGCGCCGCTGCCGCCCGCTGCCGAGTCGAGGATCGCGAGCGCGGCCGAGGGCAATGCGCTCTTCGCTGAGGAACTCGTGGCGATGCTCGTCGACGACGCGTTGCTCAGGCAGGCGCCCGACAGCTGGGTCGCCGCGTCGGACCTCGTTGCGCTGCCCGTCCCCTCGACTATCAACGCGCTTCTCGCTGCCCGTCTCGAGGGCCTCCCGTCCGTCGAGCGCGCCATCCTGACGGCCGCATCGGTCGAGGGCTCAGTATTCCATCGGAGCGCCGTCAGCGAGCTCGCCGGCCCGGTGCTCGACACATTCGAGGACGGTTTGCTCGCGCTCGTCCGCCGGGACCTGATCCGCCCGGAGGCGCCGTTGTTCGCCGGCGAGAAGGCCTATCGCTTCCGTCACGTCCTGATCCGCGACGCCGCGTATCGCTCCCTGCCGAAGAATGCGCGCGCCGACCTGCACGAGCGCTTCGCCGCCTGGCTCGAGCTAGCGGCCGCGGACCGGCTACGCGAGTTTGAGGAGATTGTCGGCTATCACCTCGAACAGGCCTTTCAGTACCGTGTCGCGCTCGGTCCGCGCGACGTGCGCGCGGCCTCGCTTGCCGCCCGGGCGTGCGAACGGCTCGAGGCAGCCGGGCGGCGGGCGCTTGTCCGCAGCGACCTGCCGGCGGCGATCAGCCTGCTTGAGAGGGTTTCCCGGCTGCTTCCCACCGATGACACACGGCGGATCGTGCTGCTCGCCGACTTGAGCGGCGCGCTGATCGAAAGCGGCCGGCTGGACGACGCCGGGCGCGCGCTGGACGAGGCGGAGCGCTTGGCCGCTGCCGCTGACGACCAGCGCTTGGCAGCGCATGTGCTCGTTCAGCGGCAGTTCCTCCGGATCTTCCACGGCGAAGAGGGCGGGCTGGAGGAGTCGGCACGCGCGGTAGCTGCGGTGATCCCGGTCTTCGAGCGCGTCGGGGACGACCTCGGCCTGTGCCGCGCACGGCGGCTTGAGGCCTGGCTATCCTTCACCGCGGCTCGCGGCGAGGCCGCCATTGCAGCTTGGGAGCAAGCTGCTGCTCACGCGCGACGTGCGGGGGATTGGCATGAGTACTACGAAATCCTCACGTGGATCGCTTCCTCCTTGTGGTTCGGGCCCACCCCGGCAGCCGAGGGCATCCGCCGTTGCGAGGCGATGCGCGTGCAGGTGGGCGAAAGCCCCGAGTCCGAGGCAGCGATCCTCCGTCAGCTCGCGTGCCTCAACGCGATTGTCGGCCGCTTCGCGATTGCCCGCGAGCTGATCGCGACGAGCAACGCCACCTACGCCGACCTCGGCCTTACGCTCTACGTGGCGTCCTCAGAGCACGAGGCCGTCATCGAGCTGCTCGCCGGGAACCCCGCTGCGGCCGAGAGGAGCGCGCGCGCGGCGTATCGCGCGCTTGAGGAGATGGGCGAGCGCGCGTTCCGTTCGACGATGGCCGCGTCCCTCGCCGTGGTGATCCTCGAACAGGGACGCGACGAAGAGGCCGAGGACTTTGCTAAACTCAGCGCCCAGCTGGCTGCGAGCGGAGACCTCGTGACGCAGGTCCGTTGGCGCCGCGTGCGCGCACGCGTGCATGCGCGGCGGGCAGAGCTCCGGGCGGCGGAGGCGCTCGCGCGCGAAGCAGTGACGATCGCCGAAGCGACCGACTTCGTCAACGACCGGGCGGATGCACTGGTCGACCTGTCGCACGTGCTCGAGGCCGCCCGCCGAGGCGACGAGGCGGTCGCCGCTGTGTCCGGAGCGCTGCATCTCTACGAGCTGAAGGGAAACGTGGTCGCCGCGGCCGCGACCCAGCTCCGCCTAGGCAAACTCGTCAAAATGTGACACCGTCGGGAGGCGGCAAGGGGTATCGCCCGCACCTGCTTGTGAACCGCTCTGGATCGGAGGTGATGTGATGCCACCCGAACTTCGATACGATCGACGAGTATAAATATGTCTCACCGCTGGCCTAGAGCTAGACCCGGGCGAGACAGACCTGAGGCTCGACACCTGGGTCCTCCAGCCGGGTGCCGCCTGCATGGGCCTTTCTGCTTAATCCCAACTTGTTGAAGGCCCCCTTTCCCATTGGGTGAGGGTGCTACTTCCTGAAATCATTTTCGAAGAGGCCAAGCATGGTCACGAAAAAGACAGCCCCAGCGAAACAGACACCTGAGCGACTCGGTGCGACGAAGCCTACGAAGCGAAAAGCTGAGACAGCGAACCCAGCCGCAAGCTCCGAAATTGCCGAGCCAGTCCGCGAATTTCTCAAGAAGACATCGATTCCCAAAGGTTTCGTTAACCCAAAGCCGATCGTGCTGTCGGAGTTGCGGAAGCGCGTGACCGAAACGAATCTGAGGCCCACCGTTTCGCTGGAGCAACTGTTGGCCAGCGCGAATCGCATCAAGCCGGCGGACCTTCCCGTGGAGAAGTTACCGGAAGACGTCAAAGATTCTATCGTCGCACTGAAGCCGGGGATTCGACGTTTTCACGGCGTTAAAATTCCGCTCTACTGGTTCCCGTTTCCCTGGCTGAGTTCTGCCTGTGCAGATCGCTTCGGGTACATGTCGTCCGCGGCCACCCGTGCGGCAACGAAATTGCCATTCAATGTCGCGACGCAAGCACTCCTCGGCCAACTCGGTAACATGATGGGAGACCCCGGCCGTGATCCTAATCCTGCTTCTCACAATCCCGCCGATGCGGGCGTGTCTTCGATACCAGCAGGCTTCACTTATTTTGGTCAGTTTGTGGACCATGACATCACGTTCGACGTCTCGTCGACTCTCGACGCCGCTACGGATGCGAATACAATCAGTAACATGCGCAGCCCGGCGCTCGATCTGGAGTCCGTTTACGGCCGCGGGCCTGGCTTAGATCCGTTTCTCTACGTTTTTCCCACATCTGGTCCAGTTACCGCAATCAAGCTGCACAGGGGCTCGAACACTCCTATTGGCCCGGGCGGCCCCAGCAACAACGGTGACAAATCGGGCATGGTCCAGCAGACGAACTGGGATGTGCCCCGCATGCAGGGTACGAACACTGCTGCGATCGGTGATCCGCGCAACGACGAAAATCTGATCATCGTACAGTTGCAGCACGCTATGCTGCGTTTCCATAACGCCGTCGTTGATCTTCTGGTGGCAGTCGCGTTTGCGGGCGACATCTTCGCAGAGGCCAAACGAATCGTGGCCCATCACTACCAATGGGCCGTGGTGCACGATTTTTTGACAAGAATCTGCGGAGTGGCTGCCGTGAACAACGCGATGGCGAGCGTACCTGCTCCCATCGGCAGCTCGTTCCGAATGCCCGTCGAGTTCGCCGTGGCAGCGTACCGGTTCGGCCACAGTATGATCCGCGATACGTATTGGGTGAATTTCAACTTCAAGGAAGCCACACTTGGACAGGTCTTTGAGTTCAATCGCGATCCACGGCTGCCGGTCTTTTCCACCTGGGTCGTTGACTTCAACGCGTTCTTTGACACCGGAGTGCCAGTACCGGTTCACAACAAGGCCCGGAAAATCGATAGCTTCATCGCTAACGGATTGGAATCGTTGCCCGGATTCACTGGAATGATGGCGATTCTGGCAACGCGAAACCTCCGGCGCGCTCTATCGCTCGGTCTGCCGAGTGGACAGGGCATGGCCAACTCATTCGGCATTGCGCCGATGACCGCGGCGCAGCTGACATCTGGGGTGCCGGCGGCCGAAATGGCTGTGCTGAATTCCAGCGGCGGTTTACTGCTGAACAAGACGCCATTGTGGTATTACGTCCTTCGCGAGGCTGCGGTCCTTGCCGGCGGAAATCAGTTGGGTCCGGTCGGCGGCAGGATCGTGGCGGAGACGTTTGTCAGGATTTTGAAGCGAGATGCGTCATCCTATCTGAACGTCGCCGGTGGGTTCACACCTATCCTTCCTTCGTCCACGCCTGGAAACTTCACGGTGGCCGATCTGGTGGCGTTCGCCGGGGTAACGCAACCATAGAAATCGCGTTGCGAACGCCGATGACGGACCTTCAGCTGTGCTGACTTCAACTGCGATCTGGTCCAGATCCAGTTCACCGGTCCCCCTGGCAAGCCGCTCATGCAGTATCGTCGCAACTTGACGGTCCCGCGAATTTTTCCGCTCGCCTCTGTTCGATGAATAGCCGCTTTTTGACCCGTGTTGGTCATTCCGAACCAACACCGACTGCCTTGAGCCGCCGGACCTTTACTTTTTTTTAAAAACGTCCTCTATAGCTTCCTTAGTAGATTTCCCCTCGTTAACTTTCTGCTCAACTTCCGCGAGCCGTTTTTGGGCCCTGCCGATCGCAGCCTCAATCCCCGTCTTCATGTTCTCAAGGACCTGGACCTGATTTTGGAAACTCTTCATATAAACGTCGTCGATAGGCATTTCATTCCTCCATCTATGCCGCGCTCGATAGTTAGCGGCCGTTATGCAAGCCAGACTATCTCATACCACCATTCGAATTCAGGGGTATCGGGATTTGTGGCGGTATCCCGATAAGCCAAGAGCGCGATTCCCAGTGCGAATCCGCTCGTGAATTTTCCGTATGCCCACCCCGGGTCGTCTGCCTTCCACATAGTATACGGCCCCGCCCCCCAACCTGACCAATGTGGAGTGTGGCCTGAGCTTTGACTGGGGCCCACATATTTAATGAACGGTAACGCGACTCCAGCGTCAGCCTGCACAACCCAGGCGTCGACCCACCTGGGTTCTTCGGAGGTGAGGCCTGTGATCGGACCCGTCGGCCACTCGACCCGACCATTGTTAAGTGTCTGCGTAAGGTCCCAATTGGCTGCCATGACATATCTCCAATCGCTGGCGGGCGACTCGCCCGGATTCGTGAACAAGAGATCATATGCTCCTCAACTATGTCCCATTTCTTCGAAATCGGCTAGGTTATCTATTAGGTGTAGATAATGTTCCGTAGGCGCTCGCGCACGAACTTCTGGAACGGGTCCGACTGCTAACCGTTCATTGGGGATGCCTCGAACTTCCGCAGATGGCGCAATCGCGGCGTCCAGAATGGTCGCCAACAATCTCTGCTTTCAGGCAGTGGCAACGGTCACCTCAATGGCCGATATCAGGCGCAGAGCGGACAGGTTCCACGATCGGCCAGTGCGCAGTTAATCGACCACACCACTCAAGGTATCAGCACGACCTTGCCGGTCGAGCGGCGCTCCTCCAGCAGGCGGTGCGCTTCGTTGGCCTGGTCGAGCGGATAGCGGCCGCCTTGCGTCACGGCAAACTGGCCGCCGGCGGCCAGCTGGAAAAGGTCCGACAGGCTGGCCCTGAGGCCATCGGCAGAGAGCAGCGGAAGCAGGGCAAAACCTCGCAGGGACTGGTTCCGGGTGATCATCGCTTCCAGTTCCGCAGCGCCGATCGCGTATCTGCCCAGCGCCGCAAAGACCAGCTCTCCGCCTGGCGCGAGAGCCTGCAGCGACGCCGCCGTCATCGAGCCGCCGACAATGTCGTAGGCGACATCGACGCCGGCGCCGCCCGCCGCTTCTCGTACACGCATGGGCCAATCCGACGTGCTGTAGTCGACCGCGGCATCGGCACCAAGCGACAGGGCAAGATCGAGCTTGGCCCTGCTGCCGGCGACCGCAATCACGGCACTGGCGCCCTGGCGTTTGGCGAGCTGGACCAGCAGGGATCCGACACCGCCTGCAGCTGCAGTGACCAGCACCGACTTGCCGGCGGGCGGGCTTTGCCGCAGCAGATGAAAGGCCGTCAGCCCCTGCACCATCAAGGCCGTCGCGTCTTCGAATGAGAGTGTCTCCGGCAGTGGAACGGCCAGCTTTGCGTCGATCGTCACATAGTCGGCATAGCCACCAAACGGGCGCTTCGAAGCGAACAGCGGCGCCGCGACGCGTGTCCCGGTCAGCGAGATGTCGACCCCGTGACCAAGCGCCTCCACGGTGCCGGCAGCCTCGACGCCGAGAACCATCGGCAATTGCGGCGTCACCGCGTAGCGATCCCCGCGCATCAACACTTCGAAGAAATTCACGCCGGCCGCATGAACGCGGATCAGCACCTCGCCTGTTTGCGGCTCTGGCTTCGGCATCTCGACGACGTCCAGGACATCGGGACCGCCGAAACGGTTCAGTTGAATGGCTCTCATGGCATGCATCCATCGCTATGGCATCGGCTGCTGTTTGCCACTATCTGCCTGATCGCGACTACACACTCATTTGTCCCCTGCTGACCAGGAGGTGACCATGGCGATGCCGACCAAAACGGGGCCGACCAAAAGGGTGCCGACAAAAAGGCTGCTCAAGAGACTGCCTCTGCTGCCGGCGGAACGCGCGCTGAAGGTGATCTCGGGCCGATGGAAGGCTGTCATTCTCTACCATCTCTTCGACGGCCCCCGGCGGCTGTCGGCGCTGAAGACGCTGGTGCCTGATATCACCCAGAAAGTGCTGATCCAGCAGCTTCGCGAAATGGAGGAACACGGCCTTGTCAGACGCGAGATCTTTGCCGAAATCCCCTCACGCGTCGAATATTCGGCGACGCGCCTCGGCCTCAGCCTCGAGCCTATCCTTCTGGCGCTCTGTGAGTGGGGCCAGCACCATGCGGATGAGTTGAACGAGATGGACCGCCTCGCCGACTGTATCATCAGGCCTCGGCAGGCGCGGCAGCCAGCCATCGCCTGAATCAAAAGGGGCGACGCAAGCGCCGCCCCGGGAACCCTTGGGAGGATTGTTCTGGTCTGCGGTTCAGGCCGCCCTGACTTCCTCGGCCACCGCGTCGGCCTGGCGCGCGGCCTTCAGCACTTTGGCCCACCATGCAACGTCGTTGACCAGTGCAGTCGCCGCCTGGTTCAGGTGCTCGAGCTCCTCGAGCTTCTTTTCACCTTGCCGGACCGCAAGGAAATCGCCCCACGCAATATGGACTGCCGACTTGACCGGCGCCATCTGCAGCTCGACCGCATGTAGTCTCAGCTGCTCGACGGCGCGCGCGCCGCCGACGCTGCCATAGCCGACGAAGCCTGCCGACTTCTTGTTCCATTCATTGGCAGCGTAGTCGATCGCGTTCTTCAGCACGGCGGTCGGGCCATGGTTGTATTCGGCGGCGGTGAAGATGAAGCCATCGAATTCGGCGACCTTCTTCTGCCAGCGCTTGGCCACTTCATTCTGCGACGGCGCCCAGGCGGACGAAGCGACCTCGTCGAAGAACGGCAGCGGGAAGTCGCGCAGGTCGACCACCTCCACGTCGATGTCGGCATGCGACTTGGCGATCTTTGCGATCCACTGGGTCGGAACGTCGGCGAAGCGTGCGGCGCGGGTCGAACCGATGACAATGGCGATTTTGGGTTTGGACATAGAGGGGCTCTCCTTCAGGCGAATTTCTGGTATCGTTTAGATACCTGAGCTATATGAGTGACTGCGCCGACGAGGCGCAAGGAGGCACCTTTTTGATACCAAGGCACCCGCACCGCACCGAGGACTGCCGCGCCATCTCGGAAATCCTGCAGCGCGTCGGCGACAAATGGACCGTGCTCGTCGTCGGCAAGCTCGGTGACGGGCCGCTGCGCTTCAACGAATTGCGCAGCGCCGTCGGCGGCATTTCGCAAAAGATGCTGACCACCACGTTGCGCGGGCTGGAGCGCGACGGCTTCGTCACCCGCACCGTGTTTCCGACCATTCCGCCACGCGTCGACTATGAGCTGACCGACCTTGGCTACGAGCTGCTTGTGCCGGTCGGCGCACTCGGCGAATGGGCGCGCAAGAACACCGAGCGGGTCAAGGCCGCTCGCGCGAGGTTCGATGGGCTTCATACCTGAAACTCTTGCGCTGCAAGGGTTTGCGCACGCGCGTAGCGTAGACGAATTCTACGGCTGCATCTGCATTCCGGCCCGCACGGCTTCTGTCCCGTTTCGATTTCGGGCTCGGTTGACCACCTTGCCGTCGATGGCGCCCCTCGCCGCAATTGCTTACGCTCCTCGCGCCGGTGTCTTACGTCGCGTCGCAGGCAGATTTCGCAGCTCGGCACTTGCCGCTTGAGGGTGCGGTTTTCGGAGCCGCAACTGGCTGCGGCCTCGTCTCGTTTGACCTCGCTCAGGCGATCGCGGCCATCAGGCAGAACAAGGCGAAGCGCGCCTGCCAATGCGCCGTTCAGCAATCGTTGACGCATTGTCCATGCGCTGCCGGATATGGTCACGGCAATGTGCAAACGCGACGCATCGCCATTCGCATGCAGGAGGCTGGCAGCGGCGCGCCGATTAAGCTGACTGCGTCCAGCCGGTCAGCTTTCCGCCGGAACGGCCTTCGGCTTGCCTTCGCCGTCCAGCGCCACCATGACGAAGTCGGCGTGGGTGACCTTCTCCATCAGGTCGGAGAGGTAGCGCTGCGCCCATGCCTCGACCTTGAGCGTCATCGAGGTGCGGCCGACGCGCTCGACATGCGTATAGATGCACAGCGTGTCGCCAATCTTCATCGCCTTGGCGAACGACATTTCCTTCACCGCCGCCGTCACCACGCGGCCCTTGGCGCGCTCGGCGGCGCGGATCCCGCAGGCAAGATCCATCTGCGCCATCACCCAGCCGCCAAAAATGTCGCCCGCCGCATTGGCATCCGAAGGCATGGCCAAGGTCCTCAGCGTCAGATCGCCGATCGGCCGTCCGTCCGCGTAATGCACCATGCGCCAAAATCCCCTCGATATCGATCTTCTCCCGTATCGGGATGGCACCGATGCGTCAACGCGCACTGCCAAGTGCTAGACTGCGCACAGTGAGTTGGGAAAGGCAGCTGACATGGAACTAGCCTCTCGCCCTCTGACATCTGATCTATGGCCCACGCTCGAGGAGCTGTTCGGTGAGAGCGCCGTCTGCAGTCGCTGTTGGTGTATGTACGGGCGGATCGGCAGTTGTTATCGAAAGCGACCAGGCGAGGAAAACAAGGCTGCGTTCCGGCAAGCCGTCGAGCATGGTCCGCCTCCAGGCGTACTTGCTTTCGACGGCGATACTGCTGTCGGCTGGTGCCAGGTGACACCGCGCGATGCCGTGCCCTGGCTCGATCGGCTGTGGCAGCTCAAGCGGGTGGATGATGCGCCGGTCTGGTCCTTGTCCTGCCTCTACGTGCGAAAAGCATACCGCCGGCAAGGCATCACGTCCCACCTGATCGCAGCGGCGCTGGAATCCGCAAGGCGCGCAGATGCCCCTGCGCTTGAGGCCTACCCTTTTGATGCCGATGTATCGCCGAGCGCTTCCGGCAGCGGATACGCCTCCACCTTCGCTCGCGCCGGGTTCAGGGTCGTCGCCCGCAGGGTGACGGCCCGACCGATCATGCGTTATGATTCAGGCAAAATGCTGATCATGGCGTATGATGCTCCGACCGCTTGTCCTCGAGGCAAAGGCCGCTTCGGTCAGGGCACCGAATGCAAACGAAGTGCCGGTCGCTTTTTTCACAGGCGATGCCGGAAGCTCCGGTGATCGCGGCGGCTCGCGGCGTCTAGGTTGAGCAAAATTTCGGAGCCGGCCGCAGCCATCATGCAGACCTATGATTTCATCATCGTTGGCTCCGGCTCGGCCGGCTCGGTTGTGGCCGAAAGACTGTCGGCTTCCGGCCGCTTCTCGGTTCTGGTGCTCGAGGCCGGCGGCAGCGACCGGCGCTTCTACGTGCAGATGCCGCTCGGCTACGGCAAAACCTTCTTCGACCCGGCGGTCAACTGGAACTACAAGACCGAGCCGGACCCCGGCCTCGCCGGCAATGTCGACCATTGGCCGCGCGGCAGGCTGCTCGGCGGCTCGAGCTCGATCAACGCCATGGTCTGGATCAGGGGCGCGCGCGAGGATTTCGACGATTGGGCAGCGGCCGGCAATCCCGGCTGGGGCTTCGACGACCTGCTGCCCGTCTTCAAGGCGCTGGAGGACAATCAGGCCGGCGCCGATCAATGGCGCGGGGTTGGCGGCCCGCTGCGTATCAGCGACTGCTCGACCGCCGTCCATCCGCTGACCAAGCGCTATCTGGCGGCCGCCAATCAGGCCGGCCTGCCGTTCAACCCGGATTTCAACGGCGCCTCCCAGGAAGGCGCCGGCATTTATCAGATCACCACCAAAAATGGCCGCCGCATGTCGGCCGCCCGAGCTTTCCTGCGCCCGGCGATGAAGCGCAAAAACCTCCGCGTCGAGATCAACGCGCTGGCGACCAGGATCCTGTTCGAGGGCAAGCGGGCCGTTGGCATCGAGTATCTCCAAAATGGTGAGACGAAAACCGCCCGCGCCGGCCGCGAGATCGTCGTGTCCAGCGGCTCGATCAACTCGCCGCAATTGCTGCAGCTTTCCGGGATCGGTCCCTCGGCGCTGCTTGGCGCGCTTGGCATTGGCGTCGTCCACGCCAATGAGAATGTCGGGGCGAACCTGCAAGACCATGTCGGCATCAACTACACTTTCAAGGGCAAGCTGCCGACGCTGAACCAGATCCTGCGCCCGTGGTGGGGCAAGCTCATGGTCGGCATGCAATACGTGCTGATGCGCTCCGGCCCGCTGTCGCTGTCGATGAACAATGCCGGCGGCTTCTTCCGCACCGACCCGGCCGCGGCACGGCCCAACATGCAGCTTTACTTCCAGGCGTTCTCGACCGTCATTCCGAAGAGCGGAGAACGCCCGATCCTGACCCCAGATCCGTGGCCGGGCTTTTCCATCGGCCTGTCCAACTGCCGCCCGTCGAGCCGTGGCGAGATCATGATCCGCTCCAGCAATCCGCGCGACTATCCGAAGATCGTCGCCAACGCCTTCTCGACCGAGGCCGATGTCGCCGAAATGCTGGCGGCGGTGAAGTTCATCCGGAAGATCGCCGCCATGCCGGCAATGGCCGAGATCATCGAGGAAGAGGTGTTGCCGGGCCCGTCAATCACCTCCGACGCGGATCTCATCCAGGATTTCAGAAAGCGCTCGGGCACTGTCTACCACCCGGTCGCGACCTGCCGCATGGGACCGGACGCTACCGCCGCCGTCGTCGACCCGCGCCTGCGAGTTCACGGCCTCGAAAGCTTGCGGGTCATCGACGCCTCGATCTTTCCCGATAACATCACCGGCAACACCAACGCCGCCGCGATCATGACCGGATGGAAGGGCGCCGAACTGGTTCTGGAGGATCAAAAATGAAAATCACCGACGTCAAAACCTGGGTTGTCGGCAATCCGCCGCCCGGCATCGGCGGCAAGTATTTCATCTTCGTCAAGCTCACCACCGACGGCGGCGTCGTCGGCTATGGCGAGGCCTACAACGCCACCTTCTCCGCCCACGTCACCGCGAGGATGATCGAGGACATGGCCGAGCGCTATCTGATCGGCCGCGATCCGCACGACATCGAGAACTTCTTCCGCCGCGCCTATTCGTCCGGCTTCACCCAGCGCCCCGACGTGTCCGGCATGGGCTGTTTTTCGGCGCTCGAAATCGCCTGCTGGGACATCATCGGCAAGGAGGCCGACAAGCCGGTCTACAAGCTGCTCGGCGGCCAGGTTAACGAAACGCTTCGTTCCTATACATACCTCTATCCGCACAGCGGCAGCGTCCATTCGGAAGATGCCCGCGGCAAGAACGTCTACAACGACCCCGACCTGGCGGCGAAATGCGCGCTCGAATATGTCGAGCAGGGTTTTAATGCCGTCAAGCTCGATCCGGCCGGCCCCTACACCGCCTTTGACGGTCACCAGCCGCGCCTCGTCGACATCGATCTCTCCGCCCGCATGATCAAGGCGATCCGCGAGGCGGTCGGCTCAAGGGCCGACATCCTGTTCGGCACGCATGGCCAGTTCACCGCATCGGGCGCGCTGCGCATGGCCCGCGCCATCGAACCTTACGACCCGCTGTGGTTCGAGGAGCCGGTGCCGCCCGACATGCCCGAAGTGATGGCGCAGGTGGCGCGCGGCACGTCGATCCCGATCGCCACCGGCGAACGGCTGACGACCAAGTTCGAGTTTGCCCGCGTCATCGAGAACCGCGCCGCGACCATTCTGCAGCCCGACCTCGGCCGCTCCGGCGGCATTCTCGAAACCAAGAAGATCGCCGCCATGGCCGAGGCCTATCACATCCAGATCGCCCCGCACTGCTATTGCGGGCCGATCGTCGGTGCGGCCAACATCCAGCTTGCCGTGACCTTGCCCAACTTCCTCATCCTGGAATCGCTGAAGCAGTGGGACGGTTTTCACGAGAAGCTGCTGAAGAAGAAGATCGAGTGGCAGGACGGCAACGTCATTCCGTCGAAGGAGCCGGGCCTTGGCGTCGAGCTCGACGAAGCCGTCTGCGAAGCGCATCCCTGGACCGGCACAGACCTGCATCTGCAGATGATGCAGACGCCGTTGACGCCGTGAGCGCGCGCAAGAGATGCGACCGGGTTTCCCGGCTAGGCTCAAGCTCTGCCGTCAGGTAATTGTCGCGCGATTCCAGCATGTTGGCCTGATAGCCTAAATCCCGATCGAAGCGACCGGAACCAAGGTCTCAACAGCTTGATTCAATACCTCAGCGTCAGCGCGCCGGGCAGGATCTCGAAGGTCGCCGGTATGCGCCCCGGCGACTCGCCGTCTATGTCGACCAGCGCGCCGTTCTTTTTCACATCGCCGAGCGGTTCGACAACGACTTTCCTGCCGCGCAAAATGGTGATTGCCGGGTGGTTGCGATGCCGGCCGCCATAGAGCAGACGGATATCCCAGATCAGCTTCAGCTTGCCAGCCGCGCGCAGGACGACGATGTCGAACTGGCCGTCGTCCAGTTCGGCATCCGGCGCGATCATCATGCCGGCGCCGAAGAACTTTCCGTTGGCCACCGCCACCAGCGCGACGCGCGCCTCGACCGGGACGCCGTCGTCGACGGTGATCACGACGTCCTGGAACCGGTAGCGCATGAATTCCCACACGGTGCGCCAGTAGAACAGCGCCTTGGCCGACACATTGCCCTTGCGCTTGTCGGCGTTGACCGCGCGGTCGGTGGCGCCCGACAGGCCGAGGCTGGCGATGTTGATGAAATGGCGACTGGCCAGAGCGCCATGGTCGTCGACATAGGAGATGCGGCCGGCATCGACCCTGCGGGCCTTGGCCTCGGCGATGCGCTTCAGCGTCAGGTCGACCTGGTCCGAAAGACCGAGCCCGCGGGCGAAATGGATGCCGGCGCCGCAAGGCAGCAGGCCGAGCTCGGCCGTCCGGCCGCTTTCCGCAAACGCCTGCAGCAGCCCGTCGGCGACTTCGCTGGCGGTGCCGTCGCCGCCCGCCGCGATCACCAGGTCGAAGCCGCTGGCGGCAAGGACCAGCGCCAGCCGTTCGGCGTCGCCGGTCGCCTGCGTCTCGCGCAGCTCGAAATCGCCGAAATGTTTCCTGAGCGAAGCGCTGACCTCGGGCCAATGCCGCTTGAGCCAGCCGCCGCCGGCAATCGGATTGAGAACCACCCCGACCTTCAAGAATGCCTCCCCATAGGATAGCAACGACACTGCTGTCCTAAAATCCTTCGCCGGCATTGAAGCCCGCGCCGCAGTGTGGGGCAAGAGCCGAATGTTCGATCTGCTGCTCGCCGCAGATCAGGGCCGTGTCCCCGCCTCCTGCATCTCGGCAAAATAAACGCGCCGATGCAGGCGCTGATCCCCGATAATCCCGCTATCCACAGGCTCGCAGCCGTTTCGCCAAACGCTTATCTCCCGTACATTAAACCCATCTCAGGCGGCTACCGATTGCCAAGTCGAAAGGCGAAGCGAGACGGCAGATTTCCTGAGGCCCGTACGGCCCGAATGAAGGCAGGCTTGCCTGTTTTGAGGACCGAGACCTACGGGGCCGCGGAAAGCGTGCGAACGCCTACGGCGGACCGATGCTGCCATGAAGGACGGCAAAGACCTTCGATGGCGCGCTGGACGAAGCTTGCAAGGGTGGAGACTGGCGAGGTCCCGAACGGACGCTGCCCTCGGGCGGTGGCTGGCAGGACCGTCAACATCAAGGCCGGCATGGCGCGACGTCTTTACGGAAGTTGCTGCCGCGACCGTGTCCTGATCTGACAGGGAGGCGCTGGGAGAAATCCCGGCGCCGACTGTTTTTTGGGCTTCTCTCGCGATTTGATCGCCTGTCTCTCGCGGTTCGCTAGGAGGGAACTTCCTGGTGTTGATTCAGAAACTGGCAGCAGACCTCAAGTTCGGGCTAACCCGCCGCCGCGTCCTTTGCGCCGATCTTGCGCACCAGCGCCGCCATCGCCAGCATCGCCCCGACGTCGGCGATGATAGGCGCGACATGCTTGGCGTAGTCGAGCGGCACCGAGATATCAGGCAGCTCGAAAAAATTCCTCGTCTGC
Source organism: Mesorhizobium sp. WSM4806 (assembly GCF_055811635.1). Lineage (NCBI taxonomy): Bacteria > Pseudomonadati > Pseudomonadota > Alphaproteobacteria > Hyphomicrobiales > Phyllobacteriaceae > Mesorhizobium > Mesorhizobium sp. WSM4806. The sequence continues at coordinate 89,083 of NZ_JBVVQZ010000007.1, forward strand.
GGCAGGAGTAAAAAGCCGTCGCTGCCATTGAGCGCGACCCGCGCCGGATCATCAGGCCACGTCTCCTTGAGCCATGTCAGTGCCTGCGCCAGCCGGCCGCTCACCAGCGGCTGCGCCGCCTCGATGTTGTCGCTGCGGAAGTCGTAGGCGGCATCGAGCTCGGGCACCCCGCATGACAATTCCTGCATCTTGCTGGCGAACATGCCGCGGAAAAACCCGGCGGCCATGTCGGTCCGGCGGGCGGCCACCAATATGCCGGGGAACGGCACCATGGTCTCGAAGGCAACGACGATCCCCTTGAATGCTATCGTGCCGCCCGTGCCTTGCCGGAGATCGGCTTCGTAAAGCTCGAACGGAAATCCCTCGTAGCGGCCGGAGACAATGTCGTCGAAGCGCTTGGTGTTGAACGTGCCGATCGTCTCGCGCGGCAGCCGGTCGAACGAATTCGGTGTCACCTCATGCTCGTAGCGCAGGTCCCTGATGAAGCCGAAGATGATCGGCAGCAGTGTCTTGCGGTGCTGCAACCTGCTCGTAGGCTTGATCGCCTGGAAATAGAGCAGGATCGCCGCCACCAACCCGACGACATAGAGCAACACATGCGGCGTCGAGAACCATTGCTCGTAGGGATCGGCGATCCTGTTAAAAAGCCAGGCGACAAGCGCCACGAACACCAGGACCAGGCCGATGAACAGCGGCACCCGCCAGCGGACTTGCCGATAGGCCGAAGCCCTTTCGGCCTCATAGGCCGCGAGATTGCTCTTGATGCCGGCGATGTCAGCTTCATCAGGCATGAAATCCGCTGCTTCCATCGCCATCCCACGCCTCCTAACAAACTCATGATAGCCGATTTTATCGACATCTCGACTACAGCACTGAGAGGCAGCGCTTCTCAAGCAGATGTTTGCGCTGCCCCTCATCCGCCTGCCGGCACCTTCTCCCCGTGAACGGGGAGAAGCCCGCTGTCGCTGCGCTGGCGCTCGTTCGGCGAGGCTGTGATTCGCGAAGTCATCAAATGACGGCGTCTTTCTCCCCGTTTACGGGGAGAAATGTCCGGCAGGACAATGAGGGGCAGCGCCATACTTGTGCGATAAGCAACGTGCGACTAGCCGTCACTTACGCGCTACGGAAAAATCGCAGTCAACCGGCCTTCGACTTTGCTGCGCATTCGGTCCTCCAGCGCCTCAACCGGAAGCAGCCGCTCATGGTCGCCGGCGCGCAGCCGCATGAACGGATGCAGCCGGTAGGCGGCAATGGCGCCACGCTTGCCGGCGTCGGCGCTGATATCGACGGTCAGGATGCTACCAATGCGGCCGGGCCATGGCTGCCGCGCAAAGGCGGTGCCGAGGAAATCGCCGAGGCCATAGGCGACGAGCGCCTTGCCGATCCGCTCCACCGGCTGCACGACATGGGCATGATGGCCAGCGATCAGCCCGACGCCCTGCGCGGCCAAACGCCGGGCCAGCACGCGCGTTTCAGCCTGCGGAAAATGCCGGAACTCCCAATCCCAATGTGGCACGGCGCAGGTAAGGTCGACGGCGTCGCGGCGCGGCCATCGTGCCGGCTCGCCTTGCATCGACACTCGGCCGGCGAACGCCGCCGCGCCGGCGTTGCGCCACAGCGTGAAGGCGGCGAAGCCTATTGTCAGCGGCCCGACTGCGACGCGTTCGACCGGACCGGCGGCCGCGGTACCGATGCTGCGGATGCCAAGCCGTTCCAGCGCTGCCACGGTCTCGTCAAAACCCTCGACGCCCTGGTCGAGCGCATGGTTGTTGGCGAGCGACAACACCAGCCTATCGCGCGAGATGCCCACGGCGGCCAGCGCCTCGGCAAGAAACCGCTCGGTCATGGCATGACGGGTGCCAAGCTTCGTGCCCATCGCCGCGCTCGGTCGCTCCACCACAGGGCTTTCGCAATTGCCGATCACCAGATCGGCGGAGCCGAGCAGCGTGGCGATCGCCGGGTCGCATTGCGGCGCGCTGCGATTGGCCACCGCCGAGATATCGCCGACAAAGGCGAGCCGCACCGTCCGCGCCGGTGGCGGCTCGATCATGTTTCCTGCCGCTGGCGCAAAGCCTTGGCGATCGCCGCTGAGCGAAGGCTTCAAGAAGCGTGGCAGCCAGGACAGTTTGTAGGAAAGCGGATAGTTCGACACGCGCAGCCCTGCACCGGGATGAACGGCCACGGTAGACGATGCGCCCGATATAGCGAAGCGCCTCCGTTCGCAATCGTGCGGCCAGATGCCCAGCAGTAGGCGCAACACACAAGATGCGTATATTGTTGCCGCCGAACAGCATACAGGAAGACCAAGATGACGCGATTTTCGAGCCTGCTGGCATCCGCCCTTCTTCTGCTGCTGCCGGTTGATTCCGCCGGTGCCGCGGCCCCCGAACCGGCCGCCCTGTTCGAGGCAAAAACCGTAGCCGACCGCGACAGCACGCTTGCTGCGCTGGAAGCCGCTGCGCCCACTGATCCTGGGTCGGCCTACGCCACCGGCGCCGGCCAGTTCTTCACCGCGCTGGAGATCCTGGCCGGCGGCCTGCACCGCCACGGTTTCGAAAGCCCGCAATCGTTCATGCTGCCGCTGATGCGGCTGCCGGTGCCGGACAATCCCAATCCCGCGCCACTGACCTACGACGGCTTCCGCGCCATCCTGGTCGCCTTCCGCGATCGGCTGGAAAAGTCCGCAGCCACGCTTGGATCCGTGCCTGCCGATGCCGACATCGGCATCGAGGTCGACCTCACCCGTCTCGGCATCGACCTCAACGAGGACGGCCAGATCGCGCCGGACGAAAGTGCCGCCGCGATCATGGCGTCCCTGTCACGCGGCGGCGGTGCGCCAGACCCGGCCGCACCCGCCCTCACCTTCCGCTTCGACCGCGCCGATGGCTACTGGCTGCAGGGCTATGCCGAATTCCTGATGGCGCAGGCGGATTTCTGGCTGGCGCATGACTTCAGCAACGCCTTCGACGGCTCGTTCCACATGCTGTTTCCGCGCGCAAAACTGCCGCTGCAGGACACGCTCGTGCCGCCGGACGGCGGCATGAGCGGCGGCATGTTGTCGGCCGAGTGGCGCATCGCCGACTTCATCTCGCTGGTTCATCTGGTCAATTGGCCGGTGGTCGAGCCGGAGCGCCGCCACGCGGCGCGCCGCCATCTCATGGAAATGATCCGGCTGTCCCGCGAAGACTGGAAGGCGATCCGCGCCGAGACCGACAACGACCGTGAATGGCTGCCCGGCCCGCAACAGAAAGGCGCCAGCCCGCTCACCGGCCTGGAGGTCGGCGAGGAGCAGGTCCAGGCCTGGCACGCCGCGCTTGATATGGCCGAGGACCTGCTCGAAGGCCGCACCTTGCTGCCGCATTTCCGCTTCGCCGACAAAGGCATCAACATGAAGCGCTTCTTCGACGAGCCAAAGCCCTTCGACCTGATGCTGTCGATCACCGGCCCGGCCATCGCGCCCTATCTCGACAGCGGAAAGATTCTCACCAGCGAAGAGTTCGACCAGATCCGGCGCCAGTTCGACGGCGCCGGGTTTTTGACCTTTGCGCTGTGGTTCAACTGAGGGCGCGTTCGACATCGCTCCTGACACCCTTGTGTCAGCAGCCTGGTTTCCTCTCGCGCCCCTGGCCACTCCGCTCTTTCCATTTTGGCCGATACCTCCCATATTCGGGGCATGGCCAAACTTCCTGACAAAAAGACGCCGCCGCCGGCGCGTGACGATCGTGCTTCGCCGCCCAAGCGGCGCAGCCCGTTGACCGATTTCCTCGATGCGTCGGAGCCATTGCACAAGGGCGGCTTTGCCGAGGCGCCGCAGACCGAATTCTCAGGCACGCCGCTGACCGGCTCGATCGCCGATTGGGCCGAGCAGATCGAGCAGGAAGCCGAAAAGGAAGGGCGCCAAGTCTCCCCCCTCGAGGGGGAGATGTCGCCGAAGGCGACAGAGGGGGTCGGCAAAGGAGGCGCTCAACATGAGGGCACGTCGAGCCCGGCCGCACCGACCCCACCCGGCGGGTCCGCCGCCACCCTCCCCTCAAGGGGAAGGGAAGTCGCCAAGGCGAAAAAGATCCCTGAACGCTCCTCTTCCCCTGGCCGCACGGCGCGCGGCACCTCCATGGGCGGCGCGGCTTCGGCGCGGGAGCGAACCGCGGCCGGCCTCAATCCGGTTGCCGGCCTCGATGTTTCGCTGGAGGAAGCCGAGACCATGGCCTCCGGCGGCGTCACCGCCACCGTGGCGGCGCTGTCGGCGCTGATCGAGTCCGGCAACCCGCTGCACAAGGACGGCGTGCTGTGGACGCCGCATCGCCCAGCCCGGCCCGAAAAATCCGAAGGCGGCATTGCCATCAAGATGGTGTCGGATTTCGAGCCGGCCGGCGACCAGCCGACGGCGATCAAGGACCTTGTCGAGGGCGTCAACGACAACGACCGCACCCAGGTGCTGCTCGGCGTCACCGGCTCGGGAAAAACCTTTACCATGGCCAAGGTGATCGAGGAGACGCAGCGCCCTGCCTTGATCCTCGCCCCCAACAAGACGCTGGCCGCGCAGCTTTATTCCGAGTTCAAGAAATTCTTCCCGGAGAATGCCGTCGAGTATTTCGTCTCCTATTACGACTACTACCAGCCGGAAGCCTATGTGCCCCGGACGGATACCTTCATCGAAAAGGAATCCTCGATCAACGAACAGATCGATCGCATGCGCCATTCGGCGACGCGCTCGCTGCTGGAGCGCGACGACGTCATCATCGTCGCCTCGGTGTCCTGCATCTACGGTATCGGCTCGGTCGAGACCTACACGGCGATGACCTTCCAGATGCAGATCGGCGACCGGCTCGACCAGCGCGTGCTGCTCGCCGATCTCGTCGCCCAGCAATACAAGCGGCAGGACATCAACTTTGTCCGCGGCTCGTTCCGCGTGCGCGGCGACACGATCGAGATTTTTCCGGCCCACCTTGAGGACCGCGCCTGGCGTATTTCGCTGTTCGGCGACGAGATCGAGGCGATCACCGAATTCGACCCGCTGACCGGCCAGAAGACCGGCGAATTGAAGAGCGTCAAGATCTACGCCAATTCGCACTATGTGACGCCGCGCCCGACCTTGAATCAGGCTATCAAGTCGATCAAGGAAGAGCTCAAGCAGCGGCTGGTCGAACTCGAGCGCGCCGGACGCCTGCTCGAGGCGCAGCGGCTGGAGCAGCGCAGCCGCTTCGACCTCGAGATGCTGGAAGCCACCGGCTCCTGCGCCGGCATCGAGAACTATTCGCGCTATCTCACCGGCCGCCAGCCGGGCGATCCGCCACCGACCCTGTTTGAGTACATCCCCGACAATGCGCTGGTCTTCATCGACGAAAGCCACGTCACCATCCCGCAGATCGGCGGCATGTATCGCGGCGACTTTCGCCGCAAGGCGACGCTGGCCGAGTACGGTTTCCGTCTGCCGTCCTGCATGGACAACCGGCCGTTGCGTTTCGAGGAATGGGACGCGATGCGCCCGCTTTCGGTCGCGGTTTCGGCGACGCCCGGCGCCTGGGAGATGGAGCAGTCCGGCGGCGTCTTTGCCGAGCAGGTCATCCGCCCGACCGGCCTGATCGATCCGCCGGTCGAGGTGCGCCCGGCCAAGACCCAGGTCGACGACGTCGTCGGCGAAATCCGCGAAACGACAAAAGCCGGCTACCGCACGCTGGTCACCGTGCTGACCAAGCGCATGGCCGAGGACCTGACCGAATATCTGCACGAGCAGGGCATTCGCGTCCGCTACATGCACTCCGACATCGACACGCTGGAGCGCATCGAGATCCTGCGCGATCTGCGCCTCGGCGCCTTCGACGTGCTGGTCGGCATCAACCTTTTGCGCGAAGGCCTCGACATTCCCGAATGCGGCTTCGTCGCCATCCTCGATGCCGACAAGGAGGGTTTTTTGCGCTCCGAAACCTCGCTGATCCAGACCATCGGCCGCGCCGCCCGAAACGTCGACGGCAAGGTCATCCTCTACGCCGACCAGATCACCGGCTCGATGGAGCGGGCGATGGCCGAGACCAACCGCCGCCGCGAAAAGCAGATGGAGTGGAACGCGGCCAACGGCATCACCCCGGAATCGGTCAAGTCGCGCATCTCCGACATCCTGGACTCGGTCTACGAGAAGGACCACGTCCGCGCCGACATCTCGCAGTTCACCGACAGCGCCGGCGCGATGATGGGCAACAATCTGAAAGCCCATCTCGACGCGATGGACAAGCAGATGCGCGACGCAGCCGCCAATCTCGATTTCGAGAAGGCAGCCCGCATCCGCGACGAGATCAAGCGGCTGCGCGAGATGGAACTGTCCATCTCCGACGATCCACTGGCCAAATATGCCGACATGGAAAGCCCGGTTTCGGGCCGCGAAAAGGGCAAGCACAACAAGGGCCGCGCCATCCACCGCACGGTGGATGACGACGGCAAGGGGCTGTTCCACAAGCCCGCGCTCGACGAGATGGGCGCCGACGGGGCCGTGCCGGTCAAGAAGCCGCTATTCGCCAAGCCTTCGCTCGATGCGATGGGTCCGGGCACCGACATGCCGACACCCGCCGGGGCGGTGTCACGCTCGCTGTTCAAGAAACAGTCGGCCGAGGAGGCGCACGGCTCCGATTTCGGCATCCCCGGCGAGCCGACCAAGCCGCTGTTCAAGAAGAACTCGCTCGATGAAATGACGGTGCGACGGACTGAAAAGCCTGTTGAGGGCAAAGTGCCGGCCAAGCCACAGCCGATCTCCCGCCAAACGGGCGCGGAGGAACGCGACGATTCGGCCAAACCAGTTATCCGCCAGCGCGCCGGCATCGGCTCCTACGAAGATCCAGCCGATGCCCGCCGTGAAAAGCGCCGGCCGGGTAAGACGGGCAGGCCGGGACGGTAGCGAACTTCCCTTCTCCCCTTGTGGGAGAAGGTGGCCGAGCGAAGCTCGGTCGGATGAGGGGTGTTCCAGCTTGGCAAAAGCGGTGCTCCGTCCAGCACCCCTCAACCGTCTCGGCGCTGCGCGCCGATCCACCTTCTCCCACAAGGGGAGAAGGGATGCGCCCGCCCTTGCCATCGGCCCCTCCCTTGGTGTAGCCAGTTCTACAACTCGAACGTCTTGAAAGGAGGGCTGCGTGCATATCGACCACCACCGTCAGCGCGGCCCTGCCCCTGCCCTGCGAGCTTGCTTGCAGGGCTGACCAGAGACGGTCCGGGTTCTCCCGCTTCGATTTTCTTGGTCTGCCCTTCGTGGTGCTGCAACGCCGAGCCTGCTGGCCTGCCTGCGCACCGTCGAAGTGCATCGAACCGGAATTCATTCCGGGCAGACCAGAGAAACCAACATGGCCCTGATCAGCCTCAAGTCCCTCGGCGTCACCATGAGTGCGCCGCTCTTCTCCAACCTCGATCTCAGCATCGGCACCGGCGACCGGCTCGGCATCGTCGCCGCCAATGGCCGCGGCAAGTCCACCTTGCTGAAGTGCCTGACCGGCGAGATGGAGCCGACGTCCGGCGACATCACCCGCACGCGCGGCCTGCGCGTCGGCTATGTCGAGCAAGCCATTCCCGCAGCATTGGCCGAGCACGGCTTTCAGCAGGTGGTGGCCGACGCCTTGCCGGCCGAGCAGGCCGAAAGCGAGCAATGGCGCGTCGATGTCGTTCTCGATTCACTCGACGTGCCGCAGCCGATGCGCGAGCGGCCGATGCGGGCCTTGAGCGGCGGCTGGCAAAGACTGGCGCTGATCGCCCGCGTCTGGGTCACCGATCCCGATGTCCTGCTTCTCGACGAGCCGACCAACCATCTCGACCTCGCCAAGATCAGCCAGCTGGAAACCTGGCTGAACGCACTGCCGCGCGAGGTGCCGGTGGTGATCGCCAGCCACGACCGGGCGTTCCTCGACGCGACGACCAACCGGACGCTGTTCCTGCGCCCCGAACAGTCGCCGGTATTCTCGCTGCCCTATTCCAGGGCACGCGATGCGTTGAGCGAAGTCGACGCCTCGACCGAGCGCAAGTTCCAGCGCGACATGAAGGTGGCGCAGCAATTGCGCCGGCAGGCGGCCAAGCTCAACAACATCGGCATCAATTCGGGCAGCGACCTGCTGACGGTCAAGACCAAGCAGCTCAACCAGCGCGCCCAGCGCCTCGAAGAGGTCGCAGCACCGGCGCACCGCGAAAAATCGGCGGGCGCGATAAAGCTCGCCAATCGCGGCACCCATGCCAAGGTGCTGATCACGCTCGACGACGTGGCGGTCGCAACGCCTGACGGCACGCTGCTGTTCAGGACCGGCAAGCGCCACATCTGCCAAGGCGACCGCATCGTGCTGCTCGGCCGCAACGGCGTCGGCAAGTCGCGGCTGATCAGCCTGATCAGAAATGCCGTCGTCGAGCCAGAGACGGCAACACAAGGCGTGAAGGTGACGCCGTCGACCGTGCTCGGCTACAGCGACCAGGCATTGTCGGGCCTCAACGGCGAAGACACGCCGCTGGCGATGCTCTCGCGCAGATTCGATGTCGGCGAGCAGCGCGCCCGCTCGCTGCTCGCGGGTGCGGGCGTCGGCATCGACATGCAGGAGCGCAGGATAGGCGTGCTGTCGGGCGGGCAGAAGGCGCGGCTGATGATGCTGGCGCTTAGGCTCGCCAATCCCAATTTCTACCTGCTCGACGAGCCGACCAACCATCTCGACATCGACGGCCAGGAGGCGCTGGAGGCGGAATTGCTCGCCCATCAGGCGAGCTGCGTGCTGGCATCGCACGACCGCTGCTTCATCAGGGCGATCGGCAACCGTTTCTGGCTGATCGAGAAGCGGCGGCTGGCCGAGATCGACAGCCCGGAAGACTTCTTCCGATCGGTGGCAGAAGCGGGCGGTTGAAGCTTTGCGGCAAAAAAATCCGACGCTCTGTCGGATCATGGCCGCGCGCGACGTCCTTGGGATGCCGACACGGTGATGCCGGCGCCAATCGAGGAGAGAGCATCATGTCCATTCTGTCGTCCGTCGGTCGCATCGCGACCCGTTACTCGGCGGCTCGCGCCCGTTACCGCAGCGAGCGCGCCCTGCTTTCATTGCCGATCGAACTGCGCAAGGACATCGGCTGGCCGGAGATCGTCGTCGACGCGCAAAACAGCCGTCGGATTGCAATCTCCCTGTCCGAGGCAAGATGATAAGAGACCAACCGGCCGCAGCGGCGCCGTCATCAGCCTTGCGCGTCGCCCAGGGTCACTCCAACCGCCGGCGGCCCGGCGCATCTGGTTCCGGCATTAAAGAAATGCATCTGACGTGTAGGATCGCCGCCGCTTCATTCGTCCTGTGGTCAGCAAGGTCAAACCAAACGCAGAGAGGAGCAAAAAGATGAACGACCAGCCCCAAACCCAGCCTAAAGCGAAAGTCCTCGGCGGATTGACGCCCTACCTTCAACTGGACGGCGCCTTCAAGGCTTCGGAATTCTATCAGAAGGCGTTCGGCGCCGAGCAGGTGTTCTTCTACCCGCCGGACGAGCAGGGCCGGACGATGCACATCCATCTCCACATCAACGGTTCGACCTTGATGATTTCCGACTTCTATCCCGAGCACGGAATGGCCCCGGTGAAGCCGCAGGGCTTCACCATGCAGCTGCATCTCGGCAGCGACGACATCGACGCCTGGTGGCAGCGCGCCATCGATGCCGGTTGCAAGGTCGGCACGCCGCTGCAGGTGATGTTCTGGGGCGATCGCTGGGGTCAGTTGACTGATCCCTTCGGCGTGGAGTGGGCGATGAACGCGCCAGTAAAGGCGGCGTAGCGCCACCGTTTCTTCCTTCTCCCCTTGTGGGAGAAGGAAAATCCAACAAGGAGAACCCACAATGTCCTATGTTGATGGTTTCGTTCTCGCCGTACCCAAGGCGAATCTCGATGCCTACAAGAAAATGGCGCAGCTGGGCGGCACCGTCTGGATGGAGCATGGCGCGCTCGCCTATGTCGAGTGCATTGGCGACGACGTGCCCTATGGCGAAATGACCTCGTTCCCGCGCGCCGTGCAGGCCAAGGACGACGAGATCGTCGTCTTCTCGTGGGTCGTCTATGAATCGCGGCAGAGCCGCGATGCGGTGATGGCCAAGGTCATGGCCGATGAGCGGCTGAAGTCCGACTGGTCGGCGATGCCGTTCGACGGCAAGCGCATGATCTTCGGCGGCTTTCAGCCCTTCATTGAGTTGTAGGCCCGCATTACGCCAGCCGGTCGAGCAGCGGCTTGAGCCGGTCGCCATAGCGCTTCCACAGATCGACCGAGCCCTGGTACATCGGCTGGCGCACCTGCGCCGCCGACGCCGTGCGGACCGGCCGATCGGTCTCGTGGAACGACAGCACTGCATCGTCCCATGGCAGGCCGAGATAGGCGATCAGCGCCCGCGTCTGCCCTTCCTGGTCGGCGACGAAATCCTCGTAGCGCACATCATGCACGACATCAGGCAGAACGGTGCGCCAATGCGCCATGATGTCGGTGTAGAGATTGTGGAAATCGGCAAGCTCGCCGAGGTCGTAGCCGTAGCGGTGGCTGTCGCCGCGGAAATGCACCTTGTAGATCGACAGGCAGGTCGCCGCCGCGTCGCGGGCGCAATGGATGATCTTGGCCTTGGGCAGCATCAGATGAATGAAGCCGACCAAAAGGAAATTGCCGGGCATCTTGTCGGTGACATGCCGGAAACCCGGATAGCGGGCGTGCAGCAGGTCCAGATAGGCCTGGCCTGCCTCGGCAAAGGCTTTGTCGGGCAGGTCAGCGATCCCGCTGGGGAAACCGCCCTTCATACCAGGCGGAAACTGTTTTCCCACCGCCGTCTTCAATATGCCGAGCTCGCCCGCGCCATAGACCTGCGGATGGCTGGCGATGATCTGCTCGACCAGCGTGGTGCCGGAGCGCGGCATGCCGACGACGAAGATCGGCGTGTCGTCGGCAATCCCGCTCGGTCTGTGCTTGTCGAAGAAGGCCTTGTCGAACACCGCCTTCATCGTTTCGAATTCGGCGCGTGTCTTGCCCGCATCATAGTCGATGCCCATGCGGCGGATGGCATTGCCTTCGGCGAAATAATCGAAGGCACGGCCATAATCCTTCAGATCGTCATTGGCCTTGCCGAGGCCGAACGAAAGCTGCATGCGCGCCAGGCTGCCTTCCGGCGCCTTGGCGTGCTGCGCCTCCATCCCGGCAAGCTCGGCGTCGCGCTCCTGCTGCCGCTTGACCTGGGTGAGCATCAGCCAGGCCCTGGCCATGCCGGGATCGACCACCAGCGCCTGCCGGAAATGCTCCGCTGCCTCTGCGAGGCTGCCGTTCTCCATCAGCCCGACGCCCAGACCGTGCAGCAGGTCGGCGTCCTTCGGCCGAATTGCCAATGCTTCGCGGAAGACGGCGAGCGCCTCGTCGAGCCGCCCAGCCTCCTGCAGCGTTTCGGCAAGCCCGATGCGGGCGCGGACATGGAACGGGTTGCGGCCGATGGTGCCGCGATAGATCTCCTCCGCGCCCTCGAACTGGCCGAGTTGCTTCAGCGAGGAGCCGAGATTGTCGCGCGCCGCGAGTTGCTCCGGCCGGATTGCCACCGCGCCACGGAAGAAATCGACGGCTGCACCGACACGGCCGAGGTCGCGCATCACCGTGCCGAGATTGTTGAGGAAATCTGGATTCTTGGGTTGCAGGCGCACCGACTGTTCGAGGAGACCAAGTCCTTCGGCGCTGCGCCCGGTCTGGTGCAGCAGCAAACCGAGGAAATGTGCTGCCGCCGCATGATTGGCCTTTTGCGCCAGCACCTGCCGGTAGAGCATCTCGGCTTCCTGCCGGCGCCCCGCCTGATGCAATTGCAGTGCCTGCTGCACGCGCTGGTCAAGCCCAAGAGGGGGCTGTCCGCCTGAGCCGAATTTGCCGCCCGCGCCTGCCGGTCTTCTCGGATCTCTGTTGATGGGAAACCTGCCGTGTTTTGTCCGCCTGCCGCGATCTAGACCATCGGCGCGGCAGGTTCAAGGGTTCGCAGGCCAGCTTACCGGAAATCCTGGGTTCATGGGCCGGCCATGTCAGATCAGGCGGTTGGTCTCCGCAACCTGTCTGGCCCGCCGCAGCGTGCCGTCGGTGTCGGCAATCCTGCGCCTCGCTGCCTCATCACTTCTTATCGTCAGTCGCGCCGACATGACTTTTGTGGGCTTGATGATCGGCTTGATTGTTACGGTCGAGCCATCAGGCGTTTTCACGGAAACCATGGATTTTCCTTTCAGATATAAATAAAAATCTATGCCATGATGAAGTTTTCCGGCACAATCTCAAACAATTCTTGTGAAGAGTCCGGATCGTATCACCATTTTACAAATAGCCCTAGAAAAGTAATTTTACGCCAAGATCGGCTCCAGGCGGGAATCTTCTTGAATAAACCGCAATTTTGGATTAATGAATTGAGATCGTTTTTTGGGCCAAGCTTGGCATCTCGCGGCGTCAGAAGTTCTCGACCCGCCAAACTCATTCCAGATCGCCGATACCCAAATTGCCGAACAGGGACCCACGATCTTAGGTCCCGGTGCCGCGAAGCGGGCACCACCCTATCGGATCCAAGACGACACTTCGAGGCACGAGAATGTCTGGCCGAATTACCCATTCCATCGCGCATTTCGAGGCACCCTTCATGATTGGCGGCCTGGAAGGACAATTGCCGGCCGGCGACTACGACATCGACCACGATGAGGAGCTTGTCGATGGCATCTCGTGGCTTGCCTGGCGCCGTGTCGCCACTTTCATCCACCTGCCGGCAAGGACGGTGAAAAGCCAGACCAGCCAATTGGTCGCCATCGATTTCGCCGAACTCGAAACCGCGCTGAGGCGCGACCAGGAGAATGCCGCATGATCCGCTTCCAGCAGAACGCGCGCCCGCGCACCGACACGCCTGCGCATCTTTTCGCGATCGGCCAGACCGTTCGCATGAAGAGCCGCACCGGCCTTGTTCAGAAGACCGCCGAGCTGTTCCAGATCAAAAGCAGGCTGCCGGTCAAGGACGGCTCGCCGCAATACCGCATCCGCAGCAACGAGGAGACCCATGAGCGGGTCACCACGGAAGACAATCTCGAAGTGGCCGACGATCCAAACGGCTAGCCGCCCATCAACCGTCGCCACCATGTTCATCAATCACGAGGGACCAGGAAATGGCCAAGGGTCAACAGCGCAGCAACCGCGAGACACGCAAGCCCAAGAAGGACAAGACGGCAGCAAAGCCGGCCTCGCCCTTCGGCTCGGCTGTCAAGCAGGCGGAAGCCGGTTTGAAACCGAAGTCCAAGGGCTAGCGGCGGACGGATGAGCAGCCCTGCATTCATCCAGCCATCGCGGGCCGGATTATAGATCATGTAATTTCGAAGCCCTATAAGGTCCGCTGGAACCGGGCCCGATCACAGTTGGCTGCCTGGCGGGCCGCGCGCGAAATCGTCGCTCGCAGCCGAATGCAGGGAGGCGCACATGGACAGGTCGCGCATCATCGTGACTGCGGTGGTGCTGGCCCTGCTCGGTGCGATAGTGCCCATCGCGGCGATGTTCCACTTTTCATGGGTCCTGGCGGTTCAAGAAGAACACGAGCGGCTGGAGCTGTTCGCCAACCGCGCGATCGCCAGGGCCAGCATATCCCTCATGGATGCAGCCGGCGCGTTGCGGGAGATCGACCGGTTCACCGGCGACCGCTGTTCGGTGGACCACATTGCCCGCATGCGGCGGCTCACCATCAACACGCGCTCGATCGAAGAATGGGCTATTTCGAAAACGGCCTGCTCAAATGCACATCCTGGGGACCGACCGAGGGACGCGTTACGCAAGCCGCACCGGATTTCACCGCTGCAGACGGCGTTGCCGTCACTGCCCGGATACGGCCCCTGGCCAACCTGGACCATCCGCTGATGGCCCTGCAGTACAAGCGCCATAATGTCCTTATCGACCCCCTGCGCTTTGTCGACATCGTCGTCGATCCCGACGTTCAGCTTGCCCTGGCGACAAACACGGGCGTCCTGCTCAGCGCGCTGAACGGGCCTGATCCTGCCCGCATCGGCAAGATCATCGCCGACCCTGGCAAAGGCCTGGATGACGGTCATCTGTTTGCCGCGGTGCGCGGGACGGACTGGATCGCCGTCGCCACCGAACCGGAAAGCCAGATTGTCGACAGCGTGCGCAGGCGGCAATTGCTGTTGCTTCCCCTCGGCGCTTTCATCGCCGCTTTCATCATCGGCATGGTTGTCTGGCTGTCACGACGGCGGCTGTCGCCGCTTGGATAATTGCAGATTGCCGTGCGCAAGCACGAGTTATCGTCCACTATCAGCCGATCGTCGCGCTCAGGACAGGCAATTGCGTGGGTGCCGAAGCGCTGGTGCGCTGGAGACGACCCGACGGCACGCTGGTCCGGCCCGATCTCTTCGTCCCGCTGGCCGAAGAGAGCGGCCTGATCGCGGCAATCACCGACCAGATCATCGCCCTTGTTGTTTTGGACCTGAAAAAACTTCTTGTCGCCAATCGTTCGCTCCACATCGCGATCAATCTCAGCCCGGCCGACGTCAGAACGGCAAGGGTCCTTCCGGTCATCGAAAAGGCCCTGCAGCACACCGGAATTCAGCCTCGGCAGATCTGGCTGGAGGCGACGGAGCGCGGTTTCGTCGACGTCGATTCAGCGCGTTCGACCGTCATTCGCGCCCGCGAGCTTGGCCATGCGGTCGCAATCGACGACTTCGGCACAGGTTATTCGAGCCTGTCCCATCTCGAGGGCCTGCCGCTCGATGCGCTGAAGATCGATAAGTCGTTCATCGACACGATCGCTACGGATTCCGCCACCAGTTCCGTCACGCCGCATATCATCGACATGGCCAAGACGCTGAAGCTGAAGATCATTGCCGAGGGCGTGGAGACGCAGGCACAGGTCGACTACCTGATGGAACGCGACGTCGACTATGGTCAGGGTTGGTTGTTTGCCAAACCTATGCCCGCGGCCGAGTTCATCGCCTATTGCCGCAAGGCCAGGCCGCCGACGTAGAAGCAAGAGCCGCCAGCTGCCCTCGCGCGGCTGCGCCCAGTTGATGGATGAGCCTCCCCGCCCGGAGACGGGGAGGAAACCAGCCTCTCAGCAGGGACCGTCGTCGACGATGCGATAGTCGGCGGCGCGAGCCTCGCAGGCGTTGGGGAAGGTGCGCAACGCGCTGCCGCGGCGGGCGCAGACCGGGCGGTATTCGCGCGTGCAGAATGTCTGCTCTCCATCACCGCCACCGTCGCGGCACTGGCCGTCGCTGATGATGCGATATCCGGCCCGCTCGGCAAGGCAGGCATTGGCGAAGGTCTGGCGGTCGCCACCGCGCCGCGCGCAGACCGGATCATATTGTCTGGTGCAATATTGCGGCTCGGGCCGAGGCGGGCGGTAGCCCGGTCCGTCCTCCTCCACCACCACCGCGGTACAGGCTGCAAGAACTGCCGACAGCAACAGGATGGCAAAACCCTGTCGCGAGAAGATTGCCGCAGGAAATTTCATCACCAGACCTCCCTCTAGCCCCCGCTCGAATGCATGTCACCCAAAAGCATGCCCACGGGGCTCTGACCCGAGGGTGCGAAGCGGTTTGGGACAACGGCATGCGCAAAAGCAAAATGCGCCTACACGCCAAGCCGATCCTCGCCATTCCACCCGCCGAATGCAACCCCTGTTTGCAGGCTCCCAGCAGGCTGGACCATGCGTGGCCGGGCTATGGCCGATGACCACCGGGCGAGCACCCCGCTTTGTCGATGCCATGTGTGCGAAGGCGCCCATGAGCGGCCGTTGGCGCTACCTTGCAACCATCGCGTTTCCGTGCGATAAATTTTGTGTTCGGGCATTTGCGACCCGGAGAGCGGAACGTTTTGGACGACCTTTCCCCGATACTGTGAATCTCTGACGGCCCCGTTTTTCGGCGGGGGTTCTAACCATGCGCCAATGCATGACTGCCGAAGCAACCACCGGGACTTGCCCACGGCGTCAGGCGGCGGGCAAACCACAAAGACTGACACGGGTGAAGGAGTTTCCCCAATGGCCCAGACCGGCACCGTTAAATTCTTCAACGCTACCAAAGGCTTCGGCTTTATCACGCCAGACGACGGCGCCAAGGACGTGTTCGTCCACATCTCGGCGATCGAGGCTTCGGGCCTGCGCACGCTCGTCGATGGCCAGAAGGTCACGTTCGATGTCGAGCCCGACCGCATGGGCAAGGGGCCGAAGGCGGTCAATCTCCGCGCGGACTGAACCGTCGGCGCGCATGTCCGCCCGGACGTGCCCTAGGGGACGTGCGAAGCCGGAGGTGCCAGGAATGAGCCCGAGGCCGCTCCAAAGGCCTTGAACCGGCTTTCAGCGCCGGACCCGAGTTTCGAAGGCGCGGCGGTTTCGTCGCGCCTTTTTTAGTGGCAGGGCGGCAAGCCACTGCTCGCAAAACTTTCTCTTGCCGATGGCGCTAAAATAAACGACAAATTTCTACTCGGGCATTTGCCGGCCCGAAACTGGACTTGATGGGATCAAAGGAGCTTCCCATGCCGCAGACCGGCACCGTCAAATTCTTCAATCATGCCAAAGGCTTCGGCTTCATCACGCCGGATGATGGCGCGAAGGATGTCTTCGTCCATATTTCGGCCGTGCAGGCGTCGGGTCTTCCCGGTCTTGAGGATGGGCAGAAGGTGACATTCGACACCGAGCCGGACAAGCGCGGCAAGGGTCCGAAAGCCGTCAACCTGTCGATCGGCTGAGCCGAGCTCGAGACAGCGTCGGGCGGTCCGCTGGCGCAGCTCCGCTCCTTGTCGAGCGTACAATATTTGTGCCTTGCGCCATGCCTGATCGATAAATCGACTGGTCCCAGCCCGCCAATTTCGTTCAGCCCCCGTTCAGCCACGGTCGCCTATTAATCTTCGGTAAAGCCGGACCGCATCCCCCAGATTACCCACAGATTACCCGGGCCGCAGATTACCCGGGCCGGCATGAAGGAGACCGAGATGAACCGAATTCTCAAGACCGCCGTCCTGTCCGCCGCGATCGTTGCAACCACGCTCGCGACCTTGTCGGCGGCCAGCGCTGGTGACTGGCGCCACCGGCACCACCATCGTGGCAATGGCGATGCGATCGCGGCAGGTGTCCTTGGCCTCGCGGCCGGCGCCCTGATCGTTGGTGCGCTCAACAACCCGCAGCCCAGCTATTACGACCCCGGTTATGACGATTATGATCGTTATCCACGGCGGCCCGCCCCGGTGCGCCGCTACTACGCGGAACCGCGGGTCGCCTACAATGACGGCTATGCCGAGCCATGGACCCGTGGCTGGTATGAATATTGTTCGGATCGCTATCGCTCTTTCAACGGCCGCACCGGCACGTTCACCGGCTATACCGGCGAACAGCATTTCTGCACCGCGAACTGAGGCTTCCCTGCCCCCCCAAAAAAGCGCTGTCCGCAAGGACAGCGCTTTTTTTTCGGCGTCATAAGGAAAGGAGAGACCGACGCGCGCCGCGTGAGGCTCCGCAGCCACGACGCGTTTAAATCAGGAAGGGGTTGCTCCGGCGCTCCTCGCCGAAGCGGCCGCCGGGACCATGGCCGCAGATGAAGCCGATGTCGTCGCCGAGCGGCAGAAGCTTGTCCTTGATCGAGGCGATCAGCGCGGCGTGGTCGCCGCCCGGCAGATCGGTGCGCCCGACCGAGCCGCGGAACAACACGTCGCCAACATGGGCGAACTTCGCAGCACGATTGTAGAAGACGACGTGGCCGGGCGCGTGGCCCGGGCAATGAAAGACTTCGAACGCGTGCTGGCCGAACGAGACGGTATCGCCTTCGCCGAGAAAGCGGTCGGGCACGCAGTTGCGCACCGGATCGGGGATGCCGTAGTGTTTCGCCTGCTTCTCGAGATTGGCAAGCAACGGACGGTCGGCCTCATGCGGGCCGATGATCTCGATGCCGAGCGCGTCCTTCAGCTCCATGGCGCCGCCGGCGTGGTCGATGTGACCATGCGTGATCCAGATCGCGCCGGCGTTGATCGCATTGTCCTTGAGCACTGTCAGCACCTTGTCGATGTCGCCGCCGGGATCGACGACGACGCCTTGCCTGTCGTCCATGTCGAAGAGGATGGTGCAGTTTTGCTGGAAGGCCGTGACCGGCACAATGCCGGCGTTGAGCTGACCCATGATCGTCCTTTCGCTGTGTCGCTTCTGATTTAGAGACACACGCGAACGTCGTCCACCGCATCCGGCTGTCGCGACAACGCAAAAATGAAACGGGCGGCCGAAGCCGCCCACGCAAAAGCCCGAAACCGCTAATGCATGTCGCGCAAAAGTGTGCAGCGGTTTTGCGATAACGACATGCATGAACAACAACCTAAAGCGCATCGCGTGAGGTCGGTCGAACGCGACGCGCTTTAGGCTTACTTCTTCGTCGCGTTCATGACCGCGCCGATGATGGCCGTCAGAATGGCGCCACCACCGGCACCGCCGAGGATGTTCTGCACATTCAGCGCGCTGCCCAATCCGCCCGTTGCTGCTGCGGCTGCAGCCGGATCGATCGTGCCGCCGCCGAGCAGGCTGCCGAGGATGGCCGCACCGCCGACGCCGCCAAGGGCGCCGCCGAGGATTTTGGTAAGCTGCCCCATTGCCGCTGTCTTGAGCGCGGCGCCCACCGCCTGGCCACCAATGACACCCATAATCACCTGAACAATGATCTGAAGAAGCGTGTTCATGTCCATATTGCCAGTCCCTCCATAGCTGCCAGCCTCCCGGGCCGACAGCATCATGAGACGCCGAACTGGACGAAAGTCAAATGCCGAGGTGCTTAAATAAAAGGGGCAGTCCGAAAACCGCCCCTACTTGTTAAAAAAGTTGTGACTTTCGTTATTCTGCGGCAATCGCATGCTTGGGTTGAACGGCTGCAGAATAGTCGTTCATCAGAGTCTTGGCGATTTCGCCCACCTCGAATCGGTATGGACCGATCTCTGAAACGGGCGTCACCTCGGCCGCCGTTCCGGTGAGGAAGCACTGCTGGAAGGCTTCGAGTTCTTCCGGCATGATGGTGCGCTCGATCACCTCGAAGCCGCGATCCTTGGCAAGACCAATGACTGTACGGCGGGTGATGCCGTCGAGGAAGCAATCAGGAGTGGGGGTGTGGATCTTGCCGTCCTTGACGAAGAAGATGTTGGCGCCGGTTGCTTCCGCAACCTGGCCGCGCCAGTCGAGCATCATGGCGTCGGCATAGCCTTTGGCTTCGGCGGCATGCTTGGACATGGTGCAGATCATGTAGAGGCCGGCGGCCTTCGATTTCGACGGCGCGGTGCGCGGATCGGGGCGGCGCCATTCGGCCAGATCGAGGCGGATGCCCTTCAGCTTCTGTGCCGGATCGAAATAGCTGGGCCACTGCCAGATGGCGATGGCGCAGTTGATCCGGCTGTTTTGCGCCGAGACGCCCATCTGTTCGCTGCCACGCCAGGCGATCGGCCGGACATAGGCATCCTGAAAACCCTGCTTCTTCAACAGCGTGCGGCAGGCGTCGTCGATCTCGGCAACCGAATAGGGAATCTTGAAGCCGAGCAGGCGTGCCGATTCGTGCAGGCGCTCGCTGTGATCGGTCAGCTTGAAAATCTCGCCGCCATAGGCGCGTTCGCCCTCGAACACCGCGCTGGCGTAGTGCAGGCCATGGGTCAGCACGTGGATCTTGGCGTCGGCCCATTGGACGAACTCGCCGTTCATCCAGATAAAGCCGTCCATTTGGTCAAAGGGAACGGATGCCATGGTAACCTCCCGCGGGCGGCCGCCCGCACATTATCGTTGCGCGTTTCTTGTCAGCCGCACCGGGCGGCCGCTATCTCGAAGCGTAGGCGGATATATAAGGTCTGGCAAACACAGGAAGTTCCGGAAAAACGGCTTTCCCTTGCCTTTTCGTTCGCAATCCGCCGAAAAGCTTGTCAAAAATTACCATTGCCGGGAAATTACGTCAATAGTACTGACATAATTTCCCTTTCGCACGGAGAAATGATGACGGATCGCAGCCACCCAGCCGGAAAACCGATCAGGACGGCGATCACCGACGAGGACGGCATCGACTTTGCCATCATCGAACTGTTCTTCTTCGCCTATCGCGATTTTACCTCCGATCCGGACCAGATCCTGTCCGACTATGGTTTCGGCCGCGCCCATCACCGGGTTCTGCATTTCGTCAATCGCAGGCCGGGCCTGACGGTCGCCGAACTCCTCGACGTGCTGAAGATCACCAAGCAGAGCCTGGCGCGCGTGCTCAAGCAACTGATCGACACCGACCACATCGTCCAGTTGCAGGGTCCGCGCGACCGCCGCCAGCGCGAGCTCTATCCGACAGCCAAGGGCCGCGCCCTGGCGCTGGCGCTGGCACGGCCACAGTCACGCCGCATCCATGCTGCATTGGAAGATTCCGGAGCCACCGAACGCGCCTTGATCGAGCGCTTCCTGGAAGCGATGGTCAATCCGGAACTAAGGGCGCAGATCGACATTGTGCCCGCAAAAACGTCAGGGAAAAGCCATGGAGACCATTGAAAAGGTTGATCAACCGGCAGCGCCGGACGACGATGCGCCGCATCTGCTGGTGATTGATGACGATACCCGTATCCGCAATCTTCTCAAACAATATCTGACCGAAAACGGCTTTCGTGTCACCGTTGCCGGAAATTCCGGCGAAGCGCGGCGCAAGCTCGCCGGCCTCGATTTCGATCTGCTGGTGCTCGATATCATGATGCCGGGCGAAACCGGCGTCGATCTCGCCAAGGCATTGCGGGCAACCAAGAACGTGCCGATCCTGATGCTTACCGCGCTGTCCGAGACCGACAGCCGGATCACCGGGCTCGAGGCCGGCGCCGACGACTATCTGCCGAAGCCTTTCGATCCCCGCGAATTGATCCTGCGCATCAACAACATCCTGCGCCGCGGCGGTCCGGCAACGACGCCCAAGGTCGAGCAGCTGGTCTTCGGGCCTTACACGTTCCAGATCGCCCGGCGCGAGCTCAAGCGCGGCGGCGAGGCTCTGAAGCTGACCGACCGCGAGCAGGAGATCCTGGCGATCTTCGCGGCCCGTGCCGGCGAAACGATACCGCGTCATGAACTTGTCGGCGACGAATCCGAAGTCGGCGAGCGCACCATCGACGTCCAGATCAACAGGCTGCGCCGCAAGATCGAGCGCGATCCGTCCAATCCGGTCTGGCTGCAGACCGTGCGCGGTATTGGGTATCGGCTCAGCGTGGAATAGACTGCCGCCCGCAGCCCCTTGTCGAGCGGCTGCGGATGAGCAAAAAGGGCGAATGGCGACCACGCAACTGGAACGGCCGGGAGATCGGGGCTTGAGCGCTCGCGCCAGGCGGGCACTGAAGGCCGTGCCGCTTGCCTGGAAACGGTTCTGGCGCCTGGTTTCGCTTTACATGCCGAAGCGGCTCTATGCCCGCTCGCTGATCATCGTCATCGCGCCGATGATCCTGCTGCAATCGGTCCTCGCCTTTGTCTTCATGGAACGCCACTGGCAGACCGTGACGCAGCGCCTGTCGCAGGCCACGGTCCGCGACATTGCCGCGATCGTCGACCTGGTGGAAACCTATCCGCACGACGCCGACTACGCCAACATCATCCGCATCGCGCAGG
Organism: Mesorhizobium sp. WSM4806; assembly: GCF_055811635.1. Taxonomy (NCBI): domain Bacteria; kingdom Pseudomonadati; phylum Pseudomonadota; class Alphaproteobacteria; order Hyphomicrobiales; family Phyllobacteriaceae; genus Mesorhizobium; species Mesorhizobium sp. WSM4806. Next base: position 110,674 of record NZ_JBVVQZ010000007.1, read on the forward strand.
ATCGCATGCAGCTGAAGATCGACTTGCTGCCGCCCGATCCGCTGCCGGCGCCCGGTCCAAAGCCGTTCTTCTCGATCCTCGACGAAATTCTCTCGTCCGAGATCACCCATCAGATCAACCGTCCGTTCTGGATCGATACGGTCGGCAATTCCAATATCATCGAGGTCCGCGTCCAGCTCGAAGGCAAGGTGCTGCGCGCCTTCGTGCGCCGCAGCCAGGCCTATGCCTCGAACACGCACATTTTCCTGATCTGGATGGTCGGCACCTCGCTGGTGCTGCTGATGATCGCCATCCCGTTCCTGCGCAACCAGATCCGGCCGATCCTGACGCTGGCCGAGGCCGCCGAAAGTTTCGGCAAGGGCCGGCCGATGCCGCTCGATTTCCGTCCGCGCGGTGCCGAGGAGGTTCGCCGCGCCGGCTTTGCCTTCATCCAGATGCGCGAACGCATCGAACGCCAGCTCGAACAGCGCACCGCCATGCTGAGCGGCGTCAGTCACGATTTGAGGACCATCCTCACGCGCTTCAAGCTGCAGCTTGCGCTGACCGGGACCAAGGCCGACACCGAGGCGCTCGGCCAGGACATCGACGACATGCAGTCGATGCTGGAAGGCTATCTCGCCTTTGCCCGCGGCGAGGCAACGGAAGACGCCGGCCGTTTCAACCTTGAAGCCTATTTCGACAAGCTCGGCGAGGAGGCGACGCTGCGCAAGCGCAAACTGTCGACCTCGCTCGCCGGCGATCCAAATGTGCATGTGCGGCCCCACGCCTTTGCCCGGCTGTTGTCCAATGTCGTCGGCAACGCCTTCCGTTATGCCAAGGCGGTTGAGATCAACGCCAACCACGGCCGCGGCTCGCTGCTCGTCACCATCGACGACGACGGTCCGGGCATTCCGCCTGAAAAGCGCGAGCACGTGTTCAAGCCTTTCGTGCGGCTTGACGAAGCCCGCAACCTCGATGCCAGCGGCACCGGCCTTGGCCTTGCCATCGCACGCGACATTGCCCGCAGCCATGGCGGCGACATCATGCTCGACAAGAGCCCGCTCGGCGGCTTGCGCGCCGTCATCAAGGTTCCTGCCTGATTAGAGCGACGTGCGTCCAAGTGGACGCACAAAGCACGCTCTAACACTTTGAACTTACGCATCGTGCTTTCAGGTGTAGTAGACGGCCATCGGCTATGCCTTCATCGGCCCGTCATGAAACCATGCTGAAGAGCGCGCATGAAGCGCGTGATCCTGATTGATTCGGCCTTGCGGCCTCGCATCAAGGAAACCGACGACCTTTCAAGCAAAGGCCTGCTATGCGCATCCTGATGGTCACCGACGCCTGGCGCCCGCAAGTCAACGGCGTCGTCCACACGCTGGAACGGCTTTCGGAAACCCTGAAATCCTTCGACGTCGAGACGGACTTCCTGACCCCGAACATCTTTCGCACCTTGCCGCTGCCGACCTACCCGGACATCCGGCTGGCGCTGACGACGCCAGGCCACGTCGCGCGCCTGATCGAAGCGCGCAAAGCCGATCATATCCATATCGTCACCGAAGGCCCGCTCGGCATCATGGCGCGGCGCTATTGCCGCAAGGCCGGCCGGCCGTTCACGACAAGCTATCACACGCGCTTTCCGGAATATCTGAGCGCGCGGCTGCCAATACCGGAAGCCTGGGCCTATCGCTGGCTTCGCGATTTCCACAATTCAGGACAAGGCACGCTGGTCGCCACCCAGTCGCTGGCGGACGATCTGGCGGCGCGCGGCTTCACCAAGCTCAGGCCATGGACGCGCGGCGTCGATACCGACCATTTCCGGCCGGACAAGAAAAAGGATATGGGGCTCAAGCGACCGATCTTCCTCTGCGTCGGCCGCGTCGCGATCGAAAAGAACCTGGCCGCCTTCCTCGACCTGGATTTGCCCGGCAGCAAGGTGGTCGTCGGCGAGGGACCGGAGTTGGCCAGGCTCAAGGCCAGATACCCCGATGCCCATTTCCTTGGCCACCGCCCGAACGACGAACTGGCCGAAATCTATGCCTCGGCCGATGTCTTCATTTTTCCCAGCCGCACCGACACGTTCGGCAATGTCATCATCGAGGCGCTGGCCAGCGGCACGCCGGTCGCAGCCTATCCGGTGACCGGGCCGATCGACATTGTCGGCGACGGCGTCGGCGGAGCCGTATCGAATGATTTGCGTGAGGCCGCGCTCGCCGCGCTCGATGTCGACCGCGCCGAAGCGCGCCAACGGGCAATGCGCTATAGCTGGAAGGCCTGCGCGGAGATGTTCCTGGAAACGGTTGGAGAGGCGCTGGGCACCCAGCGAAAACTGACACCACCTTTCGTCATCCACGGGCGAAGCGGCGGCAACGCCGGCGCGCAGACCCGAGGATCCATTTCGTGACCTGCGAGCGGCCCGTTTCGGTGAAGAACTTGTTGGGTTGAGGCGGCGGCGGCTCCACAGGTTCATCCGGAACGCTTTGCCGAAAACAGGGAAGCGCAGGCGCTGATCGATTTCAATTACTTGCGCTAGGGTGCAGCTCTTGGCGTCCGTCAGGATCGTGACTGCGCTAGCTGAGGCAGCGACCCGGTAGCGGACCCCTCCCGTCGGAAGCAGAGAACGCCGTTGATCAGTTGAAGGTGTGCAGCCGGAGTTTCAGGCTGCCATCTGCCTGCTTTTCGAAGACGTGGGTTGCCACCCCGGCCCACGGCTGATCCGCACCATTGGCGTCTTTACCCTTGGCCGACCATTTCGCCGTGCCAAACAGCAGGTTGCCGTCACCTCCTGCTTCGATCAGTTCGAGCTTGTGGCCTGTCACTCCCATGCCGAAGAGGCCGCCAAAGAATTTCTCGACCCCGTCCGGTGCCTTGATGACGTCATGGGTGGCGGGTAAGAAGATCGCGTCGTCGGTGTAGAACGCCGCAACCGCCTTTGCGTCTGCTTTGTTGAACGCAGCGTCCCAGGCCACGTAAGCGGCTTTCACCTGATCGTCGACGGGGTCAGCGTTGGCGGGCGACCACGAAAAGAGGCAAAGGGAAAGCACAGCGAAAATCGCAGTCAGCAGTCGAACCATCGTATCCTCCCGAGAATTGGCGGCACAGCCCGACAGATGCCGCGTCAAAACAATACGCCTGGGCCGTTGGGCTGTCGACTAATCCGTTTTGGGTGGCCGCCCACAACGAAAACTCAATCGATGTAGTCGCCGAGAACGGCAATCACGTGCAGGTCAAGCCTGTGGGCACCCTTGGTTCATTCGCGGGCATTCGGCGTGGTCGCGATACTGCGGCCGAGGTTTCTGGTGATCACGACTTTTGGGGAAACCACGCGCTTCTTGAGATCAAACCCCTGGAGCGGCCAAGGAAAGTCTGCGCGTCGGCTTCGCTCCCGCTCCGCCCGTGGATGACGAAGCTAGAACAGTCGGCCGCCGTCAGGCACCCTGCGTTCGATCGCACCGAGGACGACCGCACCCTCCTCGTCGGGAAAGCCAAGCGTCAGCACTTCCGACATGAAGGGGCCGATCTGCCGCGGCGGAAAATTGACCACCGCGAACACCTGCCGGCCGATCAGCGTCTCGGGCGCATAGTATTTGGTGATCTGCGCCGACGATTTCTTCACCCCGATGTCAGCGCCGAAATCGATCTTCAGCTTGATCGACGGCTTGCGCGCCTCCGGAAACGGCTCGGCCTCGACGATCGTGCCGGCGCGAATGTCGACACGGTCGAAATCGGCGAAGCTGATCTCGGGCTTGCGCTGGCTGCTCGAACTCATGGCGGGTCAGGACCTGGCTCAGGCGTTTCCGTAGGTCTCGAACAGGACGCCGGCCAGCGCATCCTTGGCCGAGGTTCCCGACCAGACGACGAACTGGAACGCCTGGAAGTAGCATTCGCAGGCTTCCAGCGCCGACGACAACAGCACCTCGACCTGCTGGCTCGACGGCTCGACCCCGCCGGCGAGCAGCAGCGACTGGCGGAACATGATCGCGCCCTCCTGCTCCCAGAGGTCGAAATGGCCGAACAGCATCTGCTCGTTGATCAGCGAAAGCAGCCGCATCACTTCGAGCGCGCGCGCCTCCGGCACCTTGATGTCGAAAGCGCAGGCCAGATGCAGCGCCTCGAAATCCTCCATCCAGGAAAATGAGACGTGGTAGTCGGTCCAGCTTCCGGCAACCGAAATCGAAATCTCGTCGTCGCCGGCCCGTTCGAAGGACCAGTCGTTGTTGTGCGCCACCTGCTCGATAACATCCACCGGATGGATTTCGCGCGAGAATTCGAGTTCGAGAAGTTCCATGAATGCTTCCTGTCGTTCCTTCGCCTCGGCCGGCGGGGCACCCACAACGAACAATTTTGTCTAGAACTCGGACGGCCGGGACTTCGTCAACGCACAAAGACCCCAGACCGGACCCCACCGCCCGGCGCATGACCCTGCTCCGAATCATGCAACAAATTCAGTCTATTGATCGGGAGTCGCGTGACCAGCCCAATTTTTCGCACTGCGTCATTCGCATGTGGAAAGCCGCTGTCACAAAGATTCACGCAATGCCAGTAAGCGATTCACGACAAAGCGCTTTTTGCGATTGTGCTTTGTGGAAAAGTTTAACGTTATTTTTTTAACCTGGACTTTGCCGCAGCCGCAGGCGCGGCCTGCCCGGTCAGTTCGGCGAGCTTCGCCTCGAGCGTCTCGATGCGCGCAGCGAGACGGGTGTTTTCTTCCCTGGCTTTTACCGCCATGTCGCGGGCGGCCTCGAATTCTTCGCGCTGCACCAGGTCCATCGAGTTGAGAACACGCTCGGCCTGCCCCTTGAAGGCGGTTTCCACTTCGCGGCGCACGCCTTGCGCGGCACCGGCAGCGTCGGTCATCAGCTTGGCGAATTCATCGAGAATGCGGTTCGGTCCGGTCGACATGGCAAATCCTCGCTTGCTCGATTTGACGTAGTGGCGCGCGACGCGGAATGCAAGAACGTTGAGGCTGCTGCGTCATCAAGTCGGGTGCAATTTGACCTGACCTCGCAAGCCATAGCTGGTACCGTCCAAGAAAGAGCATTTTGACGGGGCCTGCAATGGCTTTCAGTGCGAATTTGGACCAGCGTCTTGCCGCACGCGACGCCGCGCTCGCCAAGGGCATCGGCGATGCCGACGCAGGGCGGGTGAAGCCTGCGGAAGAGGTGCTTGACCGCCTGGAGGCCAAATACAAGGGATTGGCCGGGACCAAGCTGTGAGGCGGCAGTACCGGCGCGATCAGCCCGCTTCCCGAAGCCGTATTTGCCGCGCCAGCGTCGCCTTGACCGGGCCAAAACCCTGCCGCATGGTCCGCGCCCGAACGTGATCGCAACCGGGAGATCCTGTTGAGCGAGTATCTTATGCTGCCGTTGGCCGTCCTGCCCTTCCCCAACATCGACCCGGTCATCGTCCAGATCGGGCCGCTGGCGGTGCATTGGTATGGCGTCGGCTACATCGTCGGCATTCTCTTCGCCTGGTGGTATGCCAAGCGGCTCGTCACCAATGCAAGGCTCTGGCCCGACGGCACCGTGCCCATGAAGCCCGAGGATCTCGACGACTTCATCGTCTGGGCGGCTATCGGCGTGGTGCTTGGCGGGCGTGTCGGCTACGTGCTGTTTTACGACCTGCCGCGCTACATCGCTCAACCCTTTGATATCCTTGCTGTCTGGCAGGGCGGCATGTCGTTCCATGGCGGGCTGCTCGGCGTCATTCTCGCCATGACGCTGTTTTCCTGGTCGCGCGGCATCCGCACCTGGTCGCTGTTCGACGTGGTGGCGGCCGGCGTGCCGGTCGGCCTTGGCCTCGTCCGCATGGCGAATTTCATCAACTCCGAACTCTGGGGCAGGCCGACCGACGTGCCATGGGCGGTCGAATTCCCCAATGGCGGGCCATTTGCGCGCCATCCGAGCCAGCTCTACGAGGCGCTGCTCGAAGGCCTGGTGCTGTTCCTGGTCCTGCGCTTCTTCACCCATTCCAGGCTCAAGCTGAAGACGCCGCGCTTGGTCGGCGGCGCCTTCATCGCCGGTTACGGTCTCTCGCGCATCTTTGTCGAATTCTTCCGCGAGCCCGACCAGCAGCTCGGCTACCTCCTCGGCACCAACTGGCTGACGATGGGCATGGTGCTGTCGCTGCCGATGCTGCTGGCCGGCATCTGGGCGATGGTGACTGCTACCGCATCGGCCCAAAAATCGGAATCGATTTTGGGGAAGCACGATGCGTAGGATCAAAGTGCCAGGGCGTACTTTGTGCGTCCAAATGGACGCACGTCGCCCTAGGGCGGTAACACAGCCACAGCCGGTATGACCCGGCTGAAAACCCGCATCGTCGAGCTGATCGGTGCGGCGGGGCCGATCCCCGTCAACCACTACATGGCGCTTTGCCTGTTCGATCCGCTGGACGGCTACTATACGACACGCGAGCCGTTCGGGGCTGCCGGCGACTTCGTCACCGCGCCGGAGATCAGCCAGATGTTCGGCGAGCTGATCGCCGTCTGGCTCTACGAAGCCTGGCTGGCGACCGGCCGGCCGATGCCGGCCACCATCGCCGAGATCGGCCCCGGCCGCGGCACGCTGATGAAGGACATGCTGCGCACGCTTGCGCGGCTCGATCCGGCGCTGACCGCCGGTGCGTCGTTCGCCATGATCGAGACCAGTCCGCGACTGGCCGATGTCCAAAGGCAAACGCTTGTCGCCACGCCGGCCGCGATCGGCTGGCACGAAAGCATCGACACGCTGCCGCAGACCCCGCTTTTCATCGTCGGCAACGAATTGTTCGACGCGGTGCCGATCCGCCAGTTCGTCCGCGCCGGAACAGGCTGGCGCGAACGGATGATCGGCCTCGATGGCGCCGACCAATTGCACGTCTTCGCCGGCGCCGGCTCGGTCGATCCAACACTGTTGCCAGACGATGCCGAAAACGCGCCACAGGGCGCGATCGTCGAGGTCGCGCCGGCCCGAGCCGCGCTGATGGCGACCATCGCCGAGCGCTTGGCCGGGCTCGGCGGCGCCGGCCTGTTCCTCGACTATGGCTACCTCCAGCCAGGGATCGGCGACACGTTGCAGGCCTTGCGCAAGCACGATCACGAAGATGTGCTGGCCAATCCAGGCGAAGCCGACCTCACCGCCCATGTCGATTTCGCCGCCCTTGCCGCGATCGTGCGGGCGCATGGCCTCGATGCCCATCTCTCCACGCAAGGCGAATTCCTGGTGGAAATGGGGCTTCTCGAACGCGCCGGCCAGCTCGGCGCCAATGCCAATGAGGCGGCTCGCGAAAAGATTGCGGGTGAGGTCGAACGCCTCGCCGGCCCGCAAGCCATGGGCGACCTGTTCAAGGTGCTTGCTGTCCTGCCTGCCGGCATCGCCGTTCCGCCCTTTGCAACGGCGGATTGACTTTTCACTGCCGCCTCTCCCACTCTCCCGCCTTCCGACTGTCGCCGTCTTTCGACTGTCGCTTGACGAAATCGCTCTCACGGACAACAACGCAGCCATGCTGAATCAGTCCAAACCGGATCCCGTTCGGTCGCCCTTGCTGGAGAAAGCGCGGGCGCAAGGCATTCGCCACGGCTATTTCACCCGCGTCGGCGGCGTCTCCAGCGGCATCTATCAGGGCCTCAACATCGGCACCGGCTCGAGCGACGACCAGACGCAGGTCGCCGAGAACCGCCGCCGCGTCGCCGACTGGATGGGCGTGCCATCAAGCCGTCTGTTGACCGCCCACCAGATCCATTCGCCCGATGTCGTCATCGCCAGGGAGCCCTTTCCCGGCGAGCGGCCGAAGGCCGACGCCGTCGTCACCGACCGGCCGGGGATTGCGGTGGGCGCCTCGACGGCCGATTGCGGACCGGTGCTGTTCGCCGATGCCGAGGCGCGAATCGTCGGCGCAGCCCATGCCGGCTGGAAGGGCGCCTTGTCAGGCGTGCTGGAAAACACCATTGCGGCGATGGAAAGCCTCGGCGCCCGGCGCGAGCGCATCGTTGCGGTGCTCGGTCCGTCCATCGGCCCGGAAAACTATGAAGTCGGCCCGGAATTCATCGCTCGTTTCATCGAGGCCGATGCCGACAATATCAGCTATTTCGCGCCATCAGCGAAGCCGGGACATGCAATGTTCGACCTCAACCGCTATACGGTCGATCGGCTGACCCGGGCCGGCGTCATCGCCGATGGGCTCGGCCGCTGCACCTACGCCGAGGAGGATCTGTTCTATTCCTACCGGCGCAGCACCCATCGCAAGGAGCCGGATTACGGGCGGCAGATTTCGGCAATCGTTTTGGAGACAGAATAATGGCGCTGCATTTCGAACGGTCGGAATTTGACGCGCGGCGCGATCGGCTGATGATCGAGATCGCCGAGAAGAAGCTCGATGCCGTCCTTTTGTTTGCACAGGAGAGCATGTACTGGCTGACCGGCTACGATACGTTCGGCTTCTGCTTCTTCCAGTGCCTGGTGGTGAAGGCGGACGGCTCGATGATCCTGCTCACGCGCTCGGCCGATCTGCGCCAGGCGCGCCACACCTCGATCATCGACAACATTGTGCTGTGGACCGACCGCGACGGCGCCAATCCGGCGATCGACCTGCGCAATTTGCTCAACGACCTCGACCTGCTCGGCGCCCGCATCGGCGTCGAATACGACACCCACGGCCTGACCGCCTACAATGGCCGGCGACTGGACGAGCAATTGCAGACCTTTGGCCAGATCGCCGACGCGTCCGGCATCATCAGCCGGCTGCGCCTGTTCAAGAGTCCGGCCGAGATCGCCAAGGTGGAAAAGGCCGCAAATCTCGCCGACGACGCGTTGGACGCGGCCCTGCCGCTGATCAAGCAGGGTGGCGACGAAGCCTTGATCCTTGCCGCCATGCAGGGCGCGATATTTGCCGGCGGCGGCGACTATCCGGCCAACGAGTTCATCATCGGCTCCGGCGTGGACGCACTGCTTTGCCGTTACAAGGCTGGCCGCCGCAAGCTGAGCAAGAATGACCAGCTGACGCTCGAATGGGCCGGCGTCTTCCACCATTACCATGCGGCGATGATGCGCACGGTGCTGACCGGCAAAGTGTCGAAACGTCACCAGGAACTGTTCGATGCTGCGCGCGCCGCACTTCTGGCGGTCGAAAAGGCGATGACGCCCGGAAATACCTTCGGCGACGTGTTCGACGCGCATGCCCGCACGCTCGAAACCCACAATTTGACCAAGCACCGGCTCAACGCCTGCGGCTATTCGCTCGGCGCCCGCTTCACCCCATCATGGATGGACATGCCGATGTTCTATCAGGGCAATCCCGAACCGATCGCGCCGAACATGACGCTGTTCGCCCATATGATCATCATGGACTCCGAAACCGAGACGGCAATGACGCTTGGCCGCACCTATCTGACGACTGAATCGCAGCCGAAGCCGCTGTCCCGCCATGATCTCGACTTGATTGTGCAATGAATCCATAATGGTAAGAATGCAAGAGGCGTTCATCGCCAGGGAGTTTTGAGGGAAATGAGGCGATCGCATGCGACGACCGTGTCATTGCTCGCGGCGCTGGCGCTGGCCGCCTGCACCAACGCGAAGGACGTTCTCGAACCCTCGGCCATCGCCCCGCAGTCGACACAGACCGTGCCAACGGCCGGAAGCGGCACGGCTGCAACACCCATCGCACCTGCGACCACCGCCCAGCCGTCCGCGACAACACAGCCTTCGGCCCCTGCGCAGCCCGCAACCGAGCTGCCGGCAAAAAGCGCCGCCGTCATCGCACGCACCCGTCTGCAGGTGGCGCCGATCGTCGGCGCCTCGGTGGAAGCCGCGACGCCATTGACCGCGCAGCTTCAGACGCGAGCCAAGCAGCGCGGCATCACCTTGGCAGGAAGCGCCGGCCAGACCCCGACGCACGTGCTGAAAGGCTATTTCTCGACGATGTCGGAAGGCAAGGATACCACCGTCATCTATGTCTGGGACGTCTATGACCCGGCAGGCAACCGGCTGCATCGCATCAACGGCCAGCAGAAGGCGGCCTCGGTCAATGGTGGCGAAGGCTGGGCTGCGGTCGCGCCGGAGACCATGCAGGCGATCGCCGACCAGACGATCGACCAGTTTGCCACATGGCTTGGCGGGCAAGCGGGCTGACGGCGGACTGACATGTTGCCGGCTTTCCTCGCCGTTCATGTTTATTGAGATTAGCCGGCGGATTCCGATCACGACGCTTGCAATACCGGCACGGGCCGCTAAAAGCCCCGACTAAGGGGCTCAAGAGAGTCTGCCAGAGTCTCCATCCTTCACCAGGAACGGTGCATGAAGCTTTTCGCGGGCAATTCCAACAGGGTGCTGGCCGAAGCGGTCGCCCGCTATCTCAACATCCCGCTGGGCAAAGCCAGCGTCAGGCGCTTCGCCGATCAGGAAATCTTCGTTGAGATCCAGGAGAATGTGCGTGGCGAGGATGTCTTCATCCTGCAGTCCACCTCGTTCCCGACCAACGATCACCTGATGGAACTGCTCATCATGATCGATGCCTTCATGCGCTCGTCGGCCAAGCGCATCACAGCGGTCATTCCCTATTTCGGCTATGCAAGGCAAGACCGCCGCGCCTCGGGCCGCACGCCGATCTCGGCCAAGCTGGTCGCCAACATGATCACGCGAGCCGGGGTCGATCGCGTCTTGACGCTGGATCTCCACGCCGGCCAGATCCAGGGCTTTTTCGACATCCCGACCGACAATCTGTTCTCGGTGCCGGTCATGGCCCGCGATGTGAAGGCGAAATACAAGCGCCTTGCCAATGTCATGGTCGTGTCGCCGGATGTCGGCGGCGTGGTCCGTGCCCGCGCGCTCGCCAAGCGCATCGACGCCCAGCTTGCCATTGTCGACAAGCGTCGCGAGCGCCCTGGCGAATCGGAAGTCATGAACGTCATCGGCGACGTGCGCGGCAAGGATTGCCTGCTGATCGACGACATCATCGATTCGGGCGGTACCTTGTGCAATGCGGCCGATGCGCTGCTTGCCGCCGGCGCCACCAGCGTCACCGCCTACACCACCCATGGCGTTCTGTCCGGCGGCGCCATCGCACGCATCGGCGCCTCGAAGCTGCAGGAACTGGTCATCACCGATTCCATCCAGCCGACCCAGGCGGTGCTCGACGCCAGCAACATCCGCGTCGTCTCCATCGCCGACCTGATGGGCGAGGCGATCTCGCGCACGGCGACCGAAGAGTCGGTGTCGAGCCTGTTCGACTGAAATCTGCCCGCGATACAGCGCCGCGCGTCCAGAGACGCGCAAAGGACGCTGTAGCACCTTGATTTTGCGCATGATCCTTTCGGGGTCATGCGCTTCCGTTCGACACCCTGATGTTGTCCCTTGAGCCGCGCATATAGCCGCGAGGCGACGCCCCCAGCATGCGCTTGAACATGGTGATGAAGGCCGGCACGCTGTCATAGCCGAGATCGAGCGCCACCCTTGTGATCGGCTCGCCGTCTGCCAGCCTCGGCAAGGCCGCGAACAGGCAGGCCTGCTGGCGCCATGTCGACAACGACAATCCGGTCTGGCGATGAAAGGCGCGGGTGAAGGAACGCCGGCTCATGCCGACGATATCGGCCCATTCGTCGATCGTCGCGTGCGGCGAGGGTGCTGCGACGAAGCGCCGGCACAGTGCCGCAAGCCTTGCATCCGAAGGAAAAGGCAGGCCGAGCGGCCGTTCCGGCAGGTTCGGGATTTCATGCAGCAGGAGGCTCATGATCAGCCCGCCGCGCCCCTCCAACTCGGCGCCCTGCGGCAGCTTTTCCGATTCCACGATCAGGCTGTGCATCAGATCGGTGATGCCGACGACGCGCAAGCCATCCGGCAGCCCGGCAATGGCGTCCGGCATCACATAGACCGAGCGCATGCTGACGTCGCCAAGCATCTCGACGGAATGCTCGGTCCCGGCAGGAATCCACATCGCATGATCGGGCGGCACCATCCAGCGCCCATGCCGCGTCGTCACCAGCACGACGCCGACAAGCGCATGCAGCAATTGACTGCGGCTGTGCCGGTGCTGCGGCACGTGGTAGCCGTCGGGAAATTCGGTCGGCAGGGCCACCGCCGGCCCGACGGCCTGCTCCAGCCATTGCCAGCGGCGCAGCAGCCCGAGATCGGTGAACTGGCCGAGATCGTTGTCGCCCGCTTTGAAGATTTCTTTGCCATGCGGCATTGGCTATTGGCCCACTCGCGAAACTATTGGACCAAACCACGAAAGAAGTCGCCCGGCAAGTAACTTATAAGGCAGCGGGGCCATAAGGGCCGCCTGCGGGAGCGTCCGCCAAAAAGACCATGGAGCCTGCGTTGACTGATACGACAGCCACCTCCGCCGCCACGCCGGCGACGGCCAGCCACACTTCGGCGCAAGCGACGGCCTTCACCGTCATCCTTGCGGTGAGCTTCTGCCATTGTGTCAACGACATCATGCAGTCGCTGCTGTCGGCCATCTATCCGCTGCTGAAGGACAATTACCGTCTCGATTTCTGGCAGATCGGCCTTTTGACCTTCACCTTCCAGGTGACGGCGTCATTGCTGCAGCCGCTGATCGGCATGGTCACCGACAAGCGGCCGATGCCCTATTCGCTGCCCTACGGCATGGCGTCCTCGCTGATCGGCCTGATCGTGCTGGCCTATGCCGGACACTATTGGCTCCTGCTGATCGGCGCGTCGCTGATCGGCATTGGCTCGGCGATCTTCCACCCGGAATCCTCGCGCATCGCCCGCTTCGCCTCGGGCGGCAGGTTCGGCCTGGCGCAATCGCTGTTCCAGGTCGGCGGCAATCTCGGCCAGGCCATCGGGCCGCTGCTCGCCGCCTTCATCGTCGTGCCGTTCGGCCAGACCAGCATTGCGTGGTTCGCAGCCGGATCGCTGATCGGCATCGTCGTGCTGTGGCGGGTCGGCGGCTGGTACAGCCGGCTGCGCGCCTCGCTCGCCAACCGCAAGGCGGCAGGCTTCGTTTCGCCCTTCCCGCGCCGCAAGGTGATGAGCGCGCTGGCGGTGCTGACCTTGCTGGTGCTGACAAAAAACGCCTATGTTGCCAGCCTCGCCAGTTACTACACCTTCTACGCCATCGATAAATTCGGCGTTTCGGTGCAGATGTCGCAGGTCATGCTGTTCCTGTTCCTCGGCGCCTCGGCGCTGGGCATCCTGCTCGGTGGCCCGTTCGGCGACCGCTACGGACAGAAGCCGATGATCTGGTTCTCGATCGTCGGCGTGCTCCCCTTTACGCTGGCCCTGCCCTACGCCAATTTCGAATGGACCATGATCCTGACCGTGCTGATCGGCCTGATCCTGTCCTCGGCCTTCTCGAACATCGTCGTCTTCGCCCAGGAACTGGTGCCCGGCCGCGTCGGCATGATCGCCGGCATCTTCTTCGGCTTCGCCTTCGGCATGGGCGGCATCGCAGCCGCCGTGCTCGGCGTCGTCGCCGACCTGAAAGGCATCGACTTCGTCTTTCAGGTCTGCTCGTATTTGCCGCTGCTCGGGCTGCTGACGGTTTTTTTGCCGAACATGAAGGAGGCGAGGAAGCTCGAGGAAGAGCCCACGATCGAGTGAGGTTGAGTTGGATTTCGGCCTTAAGCCACGCTTCCAACTCACCCAACGCATGAGAACAGGCACAGATCGATTTTTGCCATCACGTGCCGCAAAGCTTTTTAAATGCACTGATCGCGGCAACCACTCTTGAATGGACATCCCTGTCTGAAGGAACCGACAGAGCGTGAATGGCCCGCCGGATCTGCAGATCACCAATCAGCAGGTCCAAGAACCAATCGGCCGCCATCCGCGCAGATGGCGCGGCCAACGCATTGCTCTCCAAGCCGCGCTGGATCAATTTCTCGATCAGCGGAAATACCGAATCGCGGCCAGCTGCGGCAATCGTCGCACCCAATTCGCCACTCTCGTCAGAAGCAGCCGCGCGGTTCAGGGAAATTGCCCGCTCGCCAAGCAACATCGAAAGCAGGACCGGAGCAACATCTTCCAGAGTTGCTAGGGGATCGGCCTCGTCCCTGATTGCTGCATCCAGTGCCGCCTTCGTCATGCTGGCATTGTTTTCGACCATCGTCTTGAACAGGCCCTTCTTGTCGCCATACCAGCGATAGAGGGTTTCGTTTGACGCCTTTGCCTCTTTGGCTATGCCAAGCATGGAAGTCCCGCCGTAGCCTTTCTCCTTGAGAAGCTTGTAGGCTGCCCGCTCGATCTGTGCCCGACGCGCAGCCTTGGTGGCCGGCTTCGGTCTGGCGAGATTGTGACCGGGAGTGCCCAGCGATACTCGGGCGTGCCCCGGCGACGCCGGCTTCGGCTTCTGTCAGCCGCTTTCGTAGTTCATGCCGTCGACATCAAGGTCTGAGGCCAGCCACTCGGGAAAGCCACCTTCGAACCGACGTGATGCCCAGCCTCGCGCCCTCAGGATTGCCAGCGCGTCGGCAGAGAGAACGCACTGGACACCACGACAATAGGCGACGATGACCTTCTCTCGTGGAAGCTCCGCAAGTCGTTCTTCCAGCTCACCCGCGGGAATGTTGATCGCACCCGGCAAATGCGCGGCCGCGTATTCCTCTTGCGGCCGGACGTCGAGCAGCACGATTTCGTCGTCCCGTATGCGGCGCACCAGTTCCTCGCGCGGGATGTTCTCCAGCCTGTCCGGCCGGCTCATTGTGTCATCGATAAGCTCGCGGATTTGCTCGCGCCTGTGGTTCGCAAGGCTGCGCAGGGCCCCAAGCACGTTTTCGATCGGACCATCGGCCAGACGATAAAGCACGCGTTTCCCGTCTCGCCGGGTCTGCACCAAGCCGGCCCGCTTGAGCTGTTGAAGATGCTGCGACGTGTTGGCCAAGGCGATCCCGGAAAGTTGCGTCAGCTGCTCCACGGCCAGTTCGCCGTCGGCAATGTGGCGCAGAAGAACCAGCCGGTGTGCATGCCCCAGCGTGCGGGCGAGATCGGCTATCTCGTCAAAGATCGGATGATGGACATCTGCGTTTTTCATATCGCATGGTACATTCAATTAAACGATCAATCAATACATTGAATGTCTTATCTCAACCGGCTAGTGTCGGACGCCCAAGACAGGAGCATGGACCAGACAGGAGCATGGAAATGAACGAGCAGTTGGAGTTCGTTGTCCGCGCAGCCGCGATCGGAACGGGGGCGACGGCGGTGATGGATCTTTGGGGATTGTTTCTGAAACGAACGTTGGCGATTCCGCCGCTTGATTATGCCTGGGTCGGCCGCTGGATCGGCCACTTTCCGCGGGGACGTTTCGCGCATGCGAATATCGCGCAGGCTCCCCGAATTCGCGGCGAAACGCCGATTGGGTGGGTCGCGCGCATTACGCGATCGGCATCGTCTTTGCTGCATTGCTGATGGCAGTATGGGGCCTCGACTGGGCACGAGACCCGACATTGCTTCCCGCCCTTGTTGTCGGCATGTCCACTGTCGTCGCCCCGTTTTTCGTAATGCAGCCGGCCTTTGGCGCCGGAATTGCAGCCTCGAAAACGCCCAATCCGAGCACCGCGCGTCTGCGCGGCCTCATGACTCATCTGTCCTTCGGGGTCGGGCTGTATGCCGCTGCGTTGTTTTCCGCACACCTGTTCCCGATCTGATACCGGTCGATTGCGGTCGGCTTTCAGGACGCAACCCCAATATTCTTGAAAATGGAGAGCAAGCACGAAATTCAAAAGCGAGACACTGCCCACCCGCATTGGCCACCCGCCTTTGGCTTGCACCCCGCCCCACCTTCCGCTATAGAGCCGCCACCCGCGTAGACACCCTTGGAGGCAACGCGGCGGAAGGCTGTCCGGCCTCACGTGATCCCAAATAGATTTTGGACCAGATCATGTAAGGCCATGACGGCTTTCGACGTTTACGGCCCAGGCATCTCGCCGGCCGCGAACGCTCCAGAAAAACGCGAAAGGAAATGCCATGAGCCAAGCTTCTTACGAGCTCAAGGCCGAAGCGCGCGAACAGGTCGGTAAGGGGTCCGCCCGTGCAGTTCGCCGCAACGGTAAAGTGCCTGCAGTAATCTACGGCGACAAGCAGCCTCCCCTGGCGATTGCGCTGACCTACAAGGACATCTACTACAAGATCCATGGCGGCGGGTTCCTGACCACGATCGCCACGATCGATGTCGACGGCAAGAAGATCCAGGTCCTGCCGAAGGACTACCAGCTCGACCCGGTCAAGGATTTTCCGGTCCATGTCGACTTCCTGCGCATCGGCAAGGACACCGAAGTCAATGTCGACGTGCCGGTCCACTTCATCAACGAGGACAAGTCGCCCGGCATCAAGCGCGGCGGCGTGCTCAACATCGTGCGTCACGAGGTCGAGTTCCACTGCCCGGCCAATGCGATCCCGGAATTCATCACCGTCGATCTCACCGGCACCGATATCGGCGATTCGATCCACATCTCGGCGGTCAAGCTACCGGCCGGCGTCAAGCCGGTGATCTCCGACCGCGACTTCACCGTCGCGACCATAGCCGGCTCCGCGGCGATGAAGCCGGAGGCTGAAGAGACGGTCGAAGCGGCTGAACCCGAAGCGGCTCCTGCCGACGAAGAGAAGTAATCCTTTCCGCCCGGAGGTGACGATGCTGCTGTTTGCAGGCCTCGGCAATCCGGGCGCGAAATACGCTGACAACCGGCACAATGTCGGCTTCATGGCGGCGGACGCAATCGCCCGCCGCCATTCCTTTTCGCCCTGGTCGAAAAAGTTCCAGGGCCTGGTCGCCGAAGGCACGCTTGCCGGCGAGAAAATCATCCTGATCAAGCCGCAGACCTTCATGAACCTGTCCGGCCAGTCGGTCGGCGAGGCCCTGCGCTTTTACAAGCTCGACGCTTCGGCGCTGACCGTCTTTTATGACGAGATCGACCTTGCCGCCGGCAAGGTGCGGGTCAAGGTCGGCGGCGGTTCCGGTGGCCACAACGGTATCCGCTCGCTCGAGCAGCATGTCGGCAAGGATTTCCGCCGTGTGCGCATTGGCGTCAGCCACCCCGGCGTCAAGGAAATGGTGCATGGCCATGTGCTTGGCGATTTCGCCAAAAGCGACCGCGAGTGGCTGGACGTGCTGCTCGACACCATCGCCGACGATGCCGGACTGCTTGCCAAGGGCGACGACAATTCCTTCATGAATCGCGTGACGCTGGCCTTGCGCGACAAGCTCACGCCGACGGGCGACGACGACCGCCCGCCACCCAAGGCGCCGAAAGCACAAAGCCACGTTCGCCAGGCGCGGCCGCAGCAGCCGGCAGCCAAGCTGCCCGAAACCGGCCCGATGGCCGCCATGCTGAAGAAGCTGTTTGGCGGCAAGGATTGAGCCTGGCCACGGATCGGGGCTGCAGGGCTTGACGTTCGTCACCCCTTTCGCCCATAGCCCTCAACAAATTACGATTTCCCGATAGGACCGGATAAAAATGGGTTTCAAATGCGGCATCGTTGGTTTGCCCAACGTCGGCAAGTCGACGCTTTTCAACGCGCTGACCAGAACGGCGGCGGCGCAGGCCGCCAACTATCCGTTCTGCACCATCGAACCGAACACCGGCGAAGTGGCGGTGCCCGACCCGCGCCTGCAAAAAATCGCCGCGATCGGCAAGTCGAAGGAGATCATCCCGACCCGCATCTCGTTCGTCGACATCGCCGGCCTGGTGCGCGGCGCCTCGAAAGGCGAAGGGCTGGGCAACCAGTTCCTGGCCAATATCCGCGAGGTCGACGCCATCGTCCATGTGCTGCGCTGCTTCGAGGATGACGACATCACCCATGTCGAGGGCCGCATCGATCCCGTCGCCGACGCCGAAACCGTCGAGACCGAACTGATGCTCGCCGATCTCGACAGCCTCGAGCGCCGCATCGTGCAGTTCCGCAAGCGCGCTTCCGGCAAGGACAAGGAGGCGCTGACCGTGCTTCCGATGATGGAAGCCGCCCTTGAACTCCTGCAGGCCGGCAAGCCGGCCCGCATCCTGCTCAAAAATATCTCCGCGGAGGATCTGCGCATCCTGCAGGGGCTGAACCTGCTGACATCGCACCCCGTGCTCTATGTCTGCAATGTCGCCGAGGCCGATGCTGCCACCGGCAACGCACACACCACAGCGGTCGAACAGATGGCTGCCGCGCAGGGCGCCCGCACCGTGGTGATTTCAGCGGCGATCGAGGCCGAGGTCGCGCAGCTTAGCGATGAAGAGGAAATGGAATTTTTGGCGACCCTGGGGCTCGACGAGCCCGGCCTGAACAAGGTCATCCGCGCCGGCTACGAGCTGCTGCAGCTCATCACCTATTTCACCGTCGGGCCGAAGGAGACGCGCGCCTGGACCGTGCACAAGGGCGCCAAGGCGCCGCAGGCGGCAGGCGTCATCCACACCGATTTCGAGCGCGGCTTCATCCGCGCCCAGACCATCGCCTACAACGACTTCGTCACGCTGGGCGGCGAAGTGGCGGCCAAGGAAGCCGGCAAGGCGCGCGACGAAGGCAAGGAGTATGTCGTCCAGGACGGCGACATCATGCTGTTCAAGTTCAATACTTGAGGTCACCGACGGCGCCTTCTTCCTTCTCTGGTGCCAAGCTGGAACACCCCTTATCCGACCTCGCTTCGCGAGGCCACCTTCTCCCACAAGGGGAGAAGGAAGAGGCTGCGCGGCTCCCTCCGGCGCGGCTTGACTGCCCGCAACGCCCGGTCTAAGGGGCGTCTGCACCGGCCCTGCTTTCGTCGAAAGCGCGTGCAATTCGAAACGACGCGTCCGCTCGAACCCATCCTTTTGGCCTCAGCAAGGGAGACCCGGCGATGATCAAGGCATTCGTCGTCGACAATGATCGCCTGCGCCTTGCCGACGATCTCCTGGCAAACAGCGACCAGGTCGTCTGGGTCGATCTTGTGAGCCCGACAAAGGAAGAGGAAGCGGCCATCGAGGCGTGGCTCGGCGTTGCCATTCCGACGCGCGAGGAGATGGAGGAGATCGAGATTTCGAGCCGCCTCTATGTCGAGGACGGCGCCTATTTCATGACCGCCATTCTGCCGGCCCAGACCGAGGCCGACGATCCCCTGATGTCGCCGGTCACCTTCGTGCTGGCCGGCAACAGGCTGATCACCGTGCGCTACCACGAACCGAAGGCCTTCAAGACCTTTCCGCAGCGTGCCGAGAAGGTGGCGACCGGCTGCACCAGCGGCGACACCATCCTGATCGGTCTGCTGGAGGCGATCGTCGACCGCCTCGCCGACATTCTGGAGCGTGCCGGCCGCGACATCGAGGCGATCTCGCGCGACATCTTCCAGCCAAGCTCGACCAAGGCGTCGAAGCGCAATCGCGATTTCCAGGAATTGCTGAAAGCCATCGGCCGCAAGGAGGACATCGCCTCCTCGATCCGCGACAGCCTGATCTCGCTGCAGCGGCTCGCCGGCTTCCTCACCCACGCCTCGACCCAGACCAAGATGAGCAAGGACATCCGCGCCCGCATCAAGACCTTGTCGCGCGATGTGCTGTCGCTCGCCGACCACGCCACCTTCCTGTCGCAGAAGATCAACTTCCTGCTCGACGCGACGCTCGGCATGATCTCGATCGAGCAGAACGCCATCATCAAGATCTTCTCCGTCGCCGCGGTCATCTTCCTGCCGCCGACGCTGGTCGCCTCGATCTACGGCATGAATTTCAATGTCATGCCCGAACTGACCTGGAGCTTCGGCTATCCTTTCGCCATCGGCTTGATGATCCTCTCGGCGATCCTGCCCTTCTGGTATTTCCGCCGCCGCGGCTGGCTGTAGAGGCTCGGAGCTTCCATTGCGTTGAGCGTGATGGCCTGGCGCACCAGAAATGACTTGACCGCCCCGCCTGCATCCGGGAAACCCGATCCGTGGCGATCGTACAATCTTGAACCGGATTCCAGACCATGACCGGAAAGAACGCAAAGACCTCGGCCCATGAAAAGACTGGGGCCCATGAAAAGACCTGGGCCTATGAGGATTTCGTCGAGGGCGCCTCGCTCGACCTCGGCACGAAGCTGGTGAGCGCGGCCGAAATCATCGAATTCGCGCAAGAGTTCGACGCGCAGCCGATGCATCTCGACGAAGCGGCGGGCAGGGCCAGCATCCTTGGCGGGCTGGCGGCCTCCGGCTGGCACACCTGCGCGATGTTCATGCGCATGCTGTGCGACGCCTTCCTGCTGGACTCGACCTCGCAAGGCGCCCCTGGTGTTGATCAGGTCCGGTGGAAGAGGCCGGTGCTGGCCGGCGACATCTTGAGCGGCAGCACCACCGTCCTTGCCAAGCGTCTGTCCAGGTCCAAGCCGCAGCTCGGTCTCGTCACTTTGCGCAGCGAGCTTTTCAACCAGCGTGGCGAAGGCGTCTTCGAACTCGAGAACACGGTCATGTTCCTCGCCCGTGATGCCGCACAGGGCCGCTCATGACATTGGACGAGTTCTTCTGCATCGGCGTCACCGTCACCCTCGGGTCGCATAGATTCGAGCCCGAGGCGATCAAGGCGTTCGCCAGGAAATACGATCCGCAGATATTCCATCTCGACGAAGAGGCGGCGAAGAACAGCGTGTTCGGCGGCCTGTGCGCCTCCGGCTGGCACACAGCTGCAACCTGGATGAAGCTGAACCTCGAGACCGGCGTGGAGGCCGAAGGCATCAGCTGGGCCGGCGCTGGGCCCGCCCCCGAATTCGGGCCATCGCCCGGCTTCAAGAACCTCAAATGGCTAAAACCCGTCTATGCCGGAGAAACCGTGACCTTCACCCGCACCGCGCTTGCCCACCGCCCCATCGCATCGCGGCCGGGCTGGCGAGTGCTGACGCTGCGCTCTGAGGCTTTCGATTCGACCGGCGACAAGGTCATCGAGTTCGAAAGCGCCGTGCTGGTGAAGGCGGAATAAGCAGAGTTCTTTCCTTCTCCTCTTGTGGGAGAAGGTGGATCGGCGCGTAGCGCCGAGACGGATGAGGGGTGCTCCAGCTTGGCACTGCGGCACTCCGTGCAGCACCCCTCACCCGACCTCGCTTCGCGAGGCCACCTTCTCCCACAAGGGGGGAAGGAAAAAACACTTCAATGCCCTTCGAACCCGATCAGCGTCCTGACCGGCACGCCGAGCGCCTCGAGCTTGTCGCGACCACCAAGGTCCGGCAGGTCGATGACGAAGCAGGCGGCGAGGATGTCGGCGCCGATCTGCCGCAGCAGCTTGACGGCTGCCTCTGCCGTGCCGCCGGTGGCGATCAAATCGTCGACGAGGATTACCTTCTCACCCGGAGACACGCCATCCCTGTGCATCTCCATCTCGTCCAGCCCGTATTCGAGGCTGTAGGCGACGCGCACCGTCTCGTAAGGCAGCTTGCCCTTCTTGCGGATCGGCACGAAGCCGGCCGAGAGCTGGTGGGCAACGGCGCCGCCAAGGATGAAACCCCGCGCCTCGATGCCGGCGATCTTGTCGACCTTCTGGCCGGCATAGGGATGCACCAGCTCGTCGATGGCGCGGCGGAAGGCGCGCGCATTGCTTAGCAGCGTGGTGATGTCGCGAAACAGGATGCCCGGCTTCGGATAGTCTGGAATGGTGCGGATCGCGGCAAGCAGCGTGTCCTCGAGCGAAGGTTTCATGGGGCGGCTCTCCGGGCGTTCGTCCGACTTGAAGACATGAAAGGGAATTTTGGCCGATCGTAACCCGGCGCGGCCGGCGACGGCTACCGCGATGTGGCGCCTGGAAGAAAATTGTCCGGCAAAGGACTGGAGCCGGCTACCTTCGGAGGCGTCTTCGGAGGCAGTCCTCAGAACATGCAAAAAGGGCGCCCCTTCGACGCCCTTTTCGATTTCGTGGTTTTCCGTAGCTCAGTGCGCCACGCCGGCCCACACCTTGCGCTTGGTCAAATAGACCAGCGCACCGAACAGCAACAGGAAAACCAGCACGCGAAAGCCGGTCTTCTTGCGGGCTTCCAGATGCGGCTCGGCTGCCCACATCAGGAAGGCCGACACGTCGCGGGAATACTGGTCGACCGTCTGCGGCGAGCCGTCGTCATAGGTCACCTGATCGTCGGAAAGCGGGTTGGGCATCTTCAGCGAGACGCCGGCTATGAAGTACGGATTGTAGTGGGTGCCTTCCGGTATCTCCATGCCCGCCGGCGGCTGCTCGTCATAGCCGGTCAGCAGCGAGTGGATGTAGTCGGGACCGCCTTGGGCGTATTGCGTGAAGATGTCGAAGACGAAACGCGGAAAACCGCGTGTGACGCCGCGCGCCTTGGCCAGCAGCGACATATCGGGCGGGGCAGCCCCGCCATTGGCGGCCGCTGCTGCCTGATCGTTGGGAAACGGCGCCGGGAAATGGTCGGACGGTATGCCGGGACGTTCGAACATGTCGCCGGCATCGTTGGGACCGTCGTTGATCGTGTACTCGGCGGCCAGCGCCTTGACCTGCGCTTCCGAATAGCCAAGGTCTTCCAGCGTGCGAAACGCCACCAATTTCATCGAATGGCAGGTGGCGCAAACTTCCTTGAAGACCTTCAGCCCGCGCTGCAACTGCGCCTTGTCGTAGGTGCCGAAAGGCCCGGCGAAGCTCCAGTCCATCTCCTTCGGCTGGTGTATCGGGAAATGCGTCGGCGCGGCTTCGCTGTGCGCCTCCTCCTGGGCGATCGCCCCGGTGGTCGCGGCCGCAGTGCCTGCCAGCACAAGGCCGAGCAGCGCCAGCGAGGTGAGAATCGTCTTCATACCAAATCCCCTTGAGATTCTCTGGCGCGCTGTCGTCGTCTCGAGCATGATCTTGTCCGAAAACCGGTCTCCACTTTTCGGGGTCATGCTCAGCCCTTGGTTTCCGGCGCGGCTGTCGCGCGAGCCGGATGCCCGCCACCGCCAGCCTTGTTCTTCTCGAGAACTGCCTCGGTGATCGAGTTCGGCAATCGCCGCGGCTTCTCGACCAGGCCCAGCACCGGCAGCACGACCAGGAAGAAGGCGAAGTAGAACAATGTCGCCATCTGCGCCATGAAGACATAGCTGCCCTCGGCCGGCTGCGAACCCAGCCAACCAAGCAGGACGGCATCAATCACGAACAGCCAGAAGAACAGCTTGTACCAGGGCCGGTAGACCGCCGAGCGCACTTTCGAGGTGTCGAGCCACGGCACCAGGAACAGCATGGCGATGGAGCCGAACATCGCGAGCACGCCACCGAGCTTGGAGTTGATCGGCCCGATATTGAAGGTGATGGCGCGCAGGATCGCGTAGAACGGCAGGAAGTACCATTCCGGCACGATGTGGGCCGGCGTCTTCAGCGGGTCGGCGACGACGTAGTTGTCCGGATGGCCGAGAAAGTTCGGCAGGTAGAAGACGAAATAGGCGAAGATGAACAGGAACACCAGCATCCCGAACGCGTCCTTGATGGTCGCGTAAGGGGTGAAGGCGACGGTATCGGTCTTCGATTTGACCTCGATGCCGGTCGGGTTCGACTGGCCGACCACATGCAGCGCCCATATATGCAGCACGACGACGCCGGCGATCATGAACGGCAGCAGATAGTGCAGTGAAAAGAAGCGGTTCAGCGTCGGGTTGTCGACGGCGAAGCCGCCGAGCAGAAGCTGCTGGATCCATTCGCCGACCAGCGGGATGGCGGTGAAGAAGCCGGTGATGACGGTCGCGCCCCAGAACGACATCTGTCCCCAGGGCAGCACATAGCCCATGAAGCCTGTCGCCATCATCAGGAGATAGATGATGCAGCCGAGGATCCACAGAAGCTCGCGCGGCGCCTTGTAGGAGCCGTAATAGAGGCCGCGGAAGATGTGGATGTAGACGGCGACGAAGAAGAACGACGCGCCGTTCGAATGCAGATAGCGCAACAGCCAGCCCGAATTCACGTCGCGCATGATCTTCTCGACCGAATCGAAGGCGAGACTGCTGTCCGCCGCGTAGTGCATGGCCAGCACGATGCCGGTCAGCATCTGCGCCCCCAGCATGAGCGCCAGGATACCGCCGAAGGTCCACGCATAATTGAGGTTGCGCGGCACCGGATAGGCGACGAAGCTGTCATAGACCAGCCGCGGCAGCGGCATGCGGGCGTCGACCCAGCGTCCGATACCGGTCTTGGGCGTATAGGTCGAGTGTCCCTCGCTCATCGAAATGTCCCCTCGCCTCAGCCGATACGGATCTTGGTGTCGGAAATGAACTGGAATACCGGCACCGACATGTTCTCCGGCGCCGGTCCGCCGCGGACGCGGCCGGCGGTATCGTATGTCGAACCGTGGCATGGGCAGAACCAGCCGCCGAACTCGCCTTCCTGGCCGAGCGGAATGCAGCCGAGATGGGTGCAGACCTGGACCATCACCATCCAGGCCTCCTTGCCCGGCATGGTGCGGTTGGCGTCGGTCGCCGGCGCATCGGCCGGCAGATTGGCGTTGCGAGCGAGCGGATCCTTGAGCTCGGCCAGATTGACCGCCTCGCCGTCCTTCATCTCTTGTTCGGTGCGATTGCGCACCACCACCGGCTTGCCGCGCCATTTCACGACAAGCGACGTTCCCGGAGTCAGCGAGGAGACGTCGACCTCTACCGAGGCCAGCGCCAGCGTCGAGGCATCCGGGCGCATCTGGTCGATGAACGGCCAGGCGACGGCACCCGCGCCGACCACCGCGGCCATGCCCGTGGCGACGTAGAGAAAATCACGACGGTTGGGATCCTGGATGTCGGTTGCGCTCACGGGTGCCTGATCCTTTCGCCTCTTCCGTGCCGGTGGCCGAGGCTTGTTCCCCGCTCTTTCACGCCAACCCGACAGCGCATGGCGAACAGGCTAGCGAATTCCTCCGGCAATTGGCCTTCGGTTTATGCGTGAAGCCCGTTTTTGTCCAGACGGGTGAAGGCACAAGGGCAGATTGTCGCGGGGACGCAATTCGGCGGCGGACGGCGTGGCGACGGGCACATGTCGAACACGGCGAAAACGAGCGAAATCAACCCGTGAAGCAGCGCCGGCGTTTGTCTCGACAGGAGAGGAGGAGTGAGATGAGCGAGACCGACAAGTCGTGTTGGCTGCTCAGCGAGACCTCGGGCATTGGCGAAACGCGCGACCGGCGCCTCGACCGGGGACTGCCGCTTTTCGAGGGACTCCGCTGGCTCTCTGCGGGCTGGCGGGATTTCTGGATCCGGCCCGCGTCGAGCCTGGCCTATGGGATTGTCGTCTTTCTCCTGTCCGTCGCCTTCGTTTGGACGCTTGTCGGATTCGGTCGTGACTACATTCTGTTTCCGGCGCTTGCCGGGTTCATGATCGTGGCCCCCTTTTTGGCGCTAGCTGTATGAAAAGAGCCGGGCAATAGAGGAAGGACGCGCCATCGGCCTCGCCTCGATGCTCCTGGTGCGCCCCACCGGCGGCGCACAGGTCTTCTTCACGGGCCTACTACTGTGTTTGCTCCTGCTTCTGTGGACGCGTGCGGCGGTGCTCCTCTGGGCGCTCTTCTTCGGCGTGACGCCCTTTCCCGGATTCGACCGCATAGTCGGAGTGCTCTTCGGCACCGCATATGGGTGGGCGATGATTGCGATCGGGACGGCGATAGGTGGCCTCTTCGCGGCCTTCGCTTTCGCCATCAGCGTCTTTGCAGTGCCGATGCTGCTCGACCGGCGCGTGGACGCGCTGACGGCTATGGCTATCAGCGCGAAACTGGTGTGGAACAACCTTCCGCCGATGCTGGCCTGGGGCGCCTTGGTGCTCCTGCTCTTCGCAGTCTGCGTGGTCACAGGGCTTATCGGGATGATCGTCATCTTTCCTCTGCTGGGGCACGCAACCTGGCATGCGTACAGGGCGGTCGCACGTCCAGAGGGGTGAGACCATGAGTTGTTGCGCGCCGGGGGCCGAAGCCGCATTGCTGCTGGCGCCAGGGCGGGAGATTGCCGAGCGCGAAATCGTGCTCGCCAGCCGCGACATGGGGGATGGCGCTTTCCAGATCCAGTTTTCGGTACCGCAAGCGCATTGCGCTGCCTGCATAGCTGCGATCGAAGGCGCGCTGCAAAGTCTCGACGGAATCATCGCGGCACGAGTGAATCTCACGTCCCGACGTGTCGCCGTGAAGTGGAGGAATGAAGGTCGTGTCCCTCCGATGTTCGACGCCCTGAAGGCTGTCGGATACGATGCCTGCCTCGCGGAGACGGAAGACGGCGCATGCGATGCCGAGTTGTCGCGGCTGCTGCGGGCCACAGCCGTGGCGGGATTCGCCGCCATGAACATCATGTTGCTGTCGGTGTCCGTCTGGTCTGGCGCAGATCAGGGAACTCGAAACGCATTTCGCTTGATCTCGGCGCTGCTGGCCGTCCCCACCGTCGCCTATTCCGGACGGATATTCTTCGTTTCGGCGTGGAATTTGGCGATGAAGCGCACCGCCAGCATGGACTTTCCCATCTCAGTCGGAATCCTGCTGGCTCTGGGCTTGAGCCTCTACGACACGTCTGTCGGAGGACCTCACGCCTATTTCGATGCGGTAACGTCGTTGATCTTCTTTTTGCTTGTCGGGCGCACGCTTGACCATGCGATGAGGCGGAAGGCGCGGAACGCCGTCACCGGTCTTGCCCGCTTGATGCCGAGGGGGGCGGCGGTGGTCGGGGCGGACGGAAGCCGCGAGTTCCGCGACCTGACAGAAATCGAGCCGGGCGACATGATATTGGTAGCCCCCGGAGAACGCATTCCGGTGGACGGGACGGTTGTCCTGGGCGCGGGCAGCCTCGACGTTTCGGTGGTGAGCGGTGAGTCCAAGCCCGAACGCGCGCAGCCGGGCAGCGCCGTTCTTTCGGGAGCGCTAAGTCTTGATGGCGCGCTCACTGTCCGTGCCGAGCGGCGTGCACGGGATTCCTTCCTCGCCGACGTGGTCAGGCTGATGGAGGCGGCTGAGCACGGCCGCGCCCGCTATCGCCGCATCGCCGACCGCGCGGCCGCGCTCTATTCCCCTGTCATCCATCTGCTGGCGCTTGCGACTTGCGCCGCCTGGATACTGCTTACAGGCGACTGGAATCGATCGGTTACGATTGCGATTTCCGTCCTCATCATCACCTGCCCGTGCGCGCTCGGCCTTGCCGTGCCGATGGTCCAGGTCGTGGCGGCGCGCCGGCTGTTCGATCTCGGCGTCACCCTCAAGGATGGCAGCGCGCTAGAGCGCCTTGCCGAGACCGACACCGTGGTCTTCGACAAGACGGGCACGCTCACGACGGGCGCCGCCCGCGTCGAACGGCACACGGTAGCTCCGCAAGATGTTGTGGCCGCCGCAGCACTCGCCTCCTTTCCAGGCACCCGGTGGGGCGCGCGGTGGCCGCGATGACAGTCGCAAGAGTGGCTATCGAAGGGTTCCGCGAAGTTGCCGGGTACGGGATCGAAGGGCGCGTTGGCGAAGCGTTTTACAGGCTAGGAAGGAAGGATTGGGTCTCCGCAAGCGTGGCCAACGTCCCGAGTGAAGCCGCCACGTGGCTTTCGAAAGACGGAAAGCTTGCGGGTTCATTTGCGATTGCCGACGAAATCCGTCCTGGCGCGACGCGTGCCATCCGAAAGCTAACTGACCTCGGGTTGGCGACAGAGGTGTTGTCCGGCGATCGAGTGGAGGAGGCTTGCAGGGTGGCGGCTGCGTTGGGAATCTCGGAAATCCGCCACGGTGCGCTTCCCGAGGACAAGGTCGAGCGTCTGGAGGAGCTGGCGCGGTCCGGCCGCCGCATCCTTATGGTTGGAGATGGGCTGAACGATGCCCCCGCGCTCGCCACCGCGCATGTCTCAATGGCGCCCTCGTCGGCGGCAGACATCGGGCGGAATGCTGCCGACCTTGTCTTCCTGGGCACGAGCCTTGAGGCCGTACCACATGCCATAAGAGTCGCCCGGAACGCATCCCGGCTGGTGCGGCAGAACCTCGCCCTTGCCATCGCCTACAACGTTCTGGTCGTGCCCCTCGCTGTGATGGGCCATGTTACGCCCCTTATGGCCGCTGTCGCCATGTCGACGTCATCGATTCTCGTGGTCGGCAACGCATTGCGCCTTCCGGGCGAGCCTCCGCCCGCAGGATCTCCGGCTCTTCGCAGGCTCGACGTGGCGGAGGCGGCATGAACTATCTCGTCTGGCTTGTTCCAATTGCCTTGGGCATGGGCGTGGCGGGTCTCGCGGCGTTCCTGTGGTCGATGCGCAGCGGCCAATATGAAGATCTCGACGGAGCCGCCGAAAGGGTGCTGGTTTCAGACGCCGCGGACGTTCCCCTTCGTCAGTATGGGTGGAAAAGCGAGGCGGCCGCTCAGGAGGCTCGCCCCAAGGGCGGGAAGGCGCCGACCGCCGACGGCGTTTTCTCAAGGAGCAGAACGGACGGAAGGGTTTGACAATGTCTCAAGCTGGTGACAGGCCGTACGACTGGGTGGCGGCGTTGGCTTTCTACTCGGGAGCCGCCGTGCTTGTTCCAAGCCTCGCCGCCTTGGTCGTTAGCCTTCTGGCGGTCGCCTTGGCATTGCTATAGCAACGAGATGGCTGTCCTGCGTAGGGCGGCGGCTCCGCGACTGCTGGCCTCTTCAGTTGCATTCGGATGCGGACGGAGTATCCTTAAGTTTGGGCGCTGGACGTTGCTGTGCCTAGTGCTCGGGCGTCCTCGCACGAGCGAAATTGGGGAGTGGCAGGCATGTCCGAGGTAATGCATCCGGCGGCGCCGCATCATCTTCCGCCTTTCATAACGGCCCCCGGCGAGACCGATGTGTTGTTCACGGGGTCGGTCATCTTCCTTGTGCTGGCCGTGATGGGGATTGGAAGTTTGTACTTCTGGCTCCATTCCTTGCCGGAGCGCATGTCCCACGGCGGCAGTCAGATCCAGTTCCAGCTGGTGGCGGTGCTGTCGCTGCTGGCGTTGTTCACCCACATCCATGCGTTCTGGATTGCCGCGCTGTTTCTGGCGCTCGTCCCCGTGCCCGACTTCTGGACGCCCCTGGCCAGCATGGCCGACTCGCTCGCCAGGATGGCGACGGGGCGGTTTCGATCCCCCGCCGCGGAGGCGCCGTCTGAGCCGGCTCCCGAGGTGCTTGCCAACTATACGCCGGTCAAAGTGGAGGCCGTACCTCCTCCGACCCCCTTGGAGAAAGCCCGAAGCGACCCCCGCGACGAAATCGCCAAGACGCATGCGCCGGAGCCGTCCGACCGCCATCAGCGCCAGCCGGTGTCAGTGGGAGGTCATGAACGATGATCGAGGTTCTGCTTTGTTCGGTCCTGACCGTCCTGCCCGATTTTCTCGTCCGCCGCTTCGTACAGGGAAAGAGGATTGGTCACGAGATCACGCTCTATTCTGTATGGTATGAGCTGCGATACGGGATAACGGCGTGCATAGCTCTGACAGTGATTCTGCTGACGCTCATTCTCTACTATCATCCGTCGACGTCGAGTGCGATTTCGTTCTTTCGCACCATTCCCATCCTCCCCGAAGGCTCCGGCCGCGTCGAGGAAGTCTATGTGGGCATAAGGGATAAGGTCGAGGCTGGCCAGCGCATCTTCAGGCTTGACAGCTCGGAGCAGGAAGCGGCGCTCGAGACCGCGCGACGGCGCATATCGGAGATAGACGCTGGTTTCGAATTGGCAAAAACCGAGCTGGTAGGGGCCGACGCCCGCATTCAGGAAGCGCAAAGCTCGTACAAGCAGGCCTTGGACGAACTCGAAACCAAGACCGAACTTCAACGGCGAAACGCCAGCACGGTCGCGCAGCGCGAGATCGAAAAGCTCGCCAACATCGTGGAAGGGCGGCAGGCCGCCATTTCCGCGGTCATGGCAAGCAAGCAGTCCGTCGAATCGCAGATTTCGTCCGTGCTGCCGGCGCAGAAGAAAAGCGCCGAGGCGGCGCTTGCCCAGGCCCAGGTCGAACTGGACAAGACCGTCGTCTACGCCGGGGTCGCCGGCACTTTGGAGCAATTCACCCTGCGCAAGGGAGACATCGTAAATCCCATTATGCGGCCCGCCGGCGTTCTCATACCGGCGGAAGCCGGAAGGAAGGCTCTTATAGGGGGCTTCAGCCAGCTCGAAGCCCAGGTCATGAAGGTCGGCATGGTTGCCGAAGCGACTTGTATTTCGATGCCTCTGACGATCATTCCGATGGTGGTCACCGAGGTTCAGGATCTCATCGCGACCGGTCAGGTTCGGGCGTCGGATCAGTTGATCGACGCCCAACAGGTGGTCCGGCCCGGAACGATCACCGTCTTTCTGGAGCCGCTGTTCGCGGGAGGGTTCGATGGCGTGCCTCCAGGCAGCAGTTGCATCGCCAACGCCTACACCAACAATCACGACCGACTTGCCGAGGAAGATTTGGGCACAGCGCACTGGCTGTTCCTGCACGTCATAGATACGGTCGGGCTGGTGCATGCGATCATATTGAGATTCCAGGCGCTCCTTCTTCCGGTGCAAACACTCGTCTTTTCGGGCGGGCATTGAGGAACCGACGCGCCGTCGAACATGCGGCCAAAGGAAATTTGCACCAAAGTGCGATCTTAAGCTCGCTATGGCCGTTCGTGCTTAAATGGAACGGGATTTGAACCGACATAACGCGGAGCAACAACGACGTCTCAAGGGATCAATGCGGCAAGTCATACGCTTGGCCTGCCGACCTTAGTTGCTCAAGTGTTTTTCCGGCGCAACTTCCCGACCAATCTCCGCCAACTGGCTCGGCCTTGCCTCGCATGGTGATTGTGCCGGCCTGATTGTCGGGGGTTATATAAACGGCAATCCCGTCTGGACCAATTTTGGACAAGTAGTAAGCACGAACGATGCCGCTTAATTCACAACGCACCAAGAAAGGAAAGTCCTCGAACGATCCCTCTTGGGCATGTGCTTCAGGGCTATACATGCAGGCAAGCGACGATTGCGCAATGACAGCGAAAACTGTTCCTGTAAATAGCCAACGAGCCTTCATGCGAATATCCTTCCTAGGCCAAATATACACCATTGCCAAATATACACCATTGATTGGCCGTTCCTTGACCACCCGGTTCCGAATAAGCTCGATGGCGCTTCGCCACTCGTCACCGACACGATCAATGCGAAAGCATTATCGGCAGCCGGACGTCCGACAGGATGCCTTTCGTAGCCCCACCGAGCACGAAATCCCTCAGTCTGGTGTGACCGAACGCTCCCATGATCATCAGGTCGGCGCCGATTTCGATCGCTCGCTCCTGAAGCGACACCTCGACCGGGCAATCCTCGGATACGAATGGCATGGCCTCGGCTGACAGCCCGCGTAGGTTCAGCCCTTGAGCCAAGCGTTGGGCGGCGTCCGTCTCCCGCAGGGACTTCTCGCCCGTCACGGTGAGCACCGTAATCTTGGAAGCGCGGCGCAACACCTGATGTGCATCCGCCACAGCGCGAGCCGCAACACGGCTGCCGTCCCAGGCAATAGCAAGGCTGTGCAGCTTCGTGACAGGCTCGACCTCTGGCAGAAGGATCGTCGGCCTTCCCGACCCGAAGATAATGGCCTGCGCGGTCGTCCTGCTCGTGGGGTTGTTCGCCTCCCAGGCGCAGAGAACGAGATCATAGTAACGCGCTTGAATTGCAGCGGTGTCATTCAGCAAGGGAGCATTCGACGCGACCGCGTCTGTGGTTGAGTCCACGCCTGCCCGTTTCGCTTCCAGCACAGCCTTTGCTAGAAACGCTTCGCCGCGATCCCGGCACAGCGCTTCGGCCTCCCGCGTCATTTTGGGGACGTCGACCAGCCTCCGCGACAGCGCATTCGAGATGTTTCGGATCTCTACGTTGATGGCCAACGCATGCAGTTCCGCGCCGAGGGCCGCCGCCATCGCGACCGCCCTGGGCACTACCATTTCAGGGTTGGGTTCGGGATAGGTGATAACAGGAAGCAGGGCTATCGTTTTCACTAGGGGCCTCCCTCTGAATGCAGGGTACGCGACAGCCATCTAGTCCCAAAGCACGCATCCGGGATGTGCATGGGTCCGCTCACTCGCCCGGATCGTTGACCACGGCCCAACCGTCATCGGGATTGAACGCAGTGATCTTTTCGGCGAGCGCCGCCGTATCGGGCCCGAGATCCTTTTCGTAGACTGTGCCGTACTGGTTTACGACGAAGGTCATGATGCCTGTGCGGTCGTATTCGGCAGGCATCGCGATCAGCCCAAAGCCGGCGATCATGTTGCCGTTGATGACGTAGTCGTACTGGCCGCCGGCGACGTTAGCGCCTTGACCGTTCAATATGCGGTAGCGGTATCCGAAATAGCCGTCCTCGGCGGCCGTCGCCAACTCGGCCTGGCTGATCAGCGAACCGAACGGGCTTTCCGGCACGCCGTCGCCGGGTTCCCAATAGAGTCCGTCATATGTTTCGGGCGTGCTGATCAACTTCTGAGCATATTCGCCGACGCCATCCTCGTCCCAGTCGGTTTCCTTGTAATCCTCCTGGGCCTCGACATAGGCGCGCAGGTTGGCGACGGTGGTCAGCTCGTTCTCGCCGATCCTGCGGTTGATGACTTCTTCCAGCCCGGCGATGGTATCGAAGGCCCATTTGCCCTCTGTCTGCACGACAGGGAATGGAAACGGCCATACCTGGTTACCAAGAAGAAGCGAGCGGCGGTCGGTTGCCAGTTCCTTGACGGCGATGCCCTTCGCCGCCTCTTCGCGGATTTCCGGAAAGCTCGCCTCCACTTCCTTCGACTTCAGCACTTCGCTTGGCGACAGTCCGAGAAGCGAGGCGACGGCCTCCTTGTCATCTTCCTCCAGCGCTTTGCGGAACGCCTCGACGAGTTCGTCGACTGTTGCGAACGGCGTGGGCGTCTCGCCGATGAAGGCATCGAAATCCTGCGTGGTGCTGGTCTGTGCTTCCTGGGCACCGCCGGCCGAAAGTGCGGGAACGCCGAGCGAAAGTGCGAGAGTTGCGGTAATGAGGTATCGGATCATGATCATGTTCCTGAAATAAACCGGATGTCGCACACGATACGGCAGTTGCTACCGGCGTCCTCCGCCTCGTCCGCCTCCGCCTCGTCCGCCTCCGCCCCCTCCTCTTCCACCTCTGCTCTGCACCTGGCGATGGCCGCCACCCCGGCTATAGCCACCGCGGTTCGAATGGTTGGTCGCAACCCTGCCAGGTCGCGGATTCCCCATCGCCGACGGCTTGCGCGGACGATTGTCGGCGCGCGCAGCCGGCTTTTTCCTGGAGGACTTTTTCTGAGCGACTTTCTTCGCCGCAGGTTTGTTGGCCGCCGGTTTCGCCTTCCTGTGCTGGTCCGAGACGCGTTTTGCATCGGGCCGCTTGGTCCCCGACTTCGGCAGCTTGGCCTGCGGCCGGTCCTTCAAACCTTCGGCGACATTCTTGCGGACATCCTTCCCCTTGAGGTCATGCGCCCGCGCCTGCTTGCCCTTGCCCGACTCCCGGCGGTCCTTGGCCTTGCTGGCAATGTTGTTGAAGTCCTTGCTCTTCAGGTTCTGCTTGAGCTTGTCGCGGTCGATGTTCGCGTTCTTGAGATTGATCTTGTCGCGGTCGATGTTCTTGAGGTCGAGGTCCTTCAGCCTGTCGATGTCGATATTGTCGATGTCGATATTGTCGAAATCGATATCGATGTTGTCGCCGATATCAACGTCGAGATCCACGTCGCCGCCCCAGGTTCCCCAGTCGTCCCAGTCGACCACTGCGGCCCACATCGCACCGGTGGCAAGCGCGGCCCAGTAGGGCGCTGTCGGATAGTAATAGGAGGGGTACGGGTCGTAGGCGATCGGGTCGCCCGCTATGACGTAGTCGGGCTCGTACAGCATTTCGGGGGGATAGGTCGGGATATAGACGGTCTGCGGATCGGCAGACCTGATCACGACATTGTCGCCTTCGTTGACAACCTGCACTTGCTCCGTCGTCTTCAGGTAGTCCTTGGCGACCGCCTCGTCGCGCAACTGCTGGATGGCGACGAGCAAATCCTTCTGCTGGTTGGCGGCCGCATTGCCCAACTGTTCGGTCCACTCCAGATCGTCGTTCATCATCTTCACGATCTTGGGATAATTGAGCAGCGAGATCACGCTGCCATCCCATTTGTCGCTCGGCTCGAGGTCGGGAGACTTCGCCTTTTCGTCGAGAAAGCGGGCCGCCTGCACGATCTGTAGCGGATAGAGCGAAGCCGCGATGGTGAGCGCGACGAGATCGTCAGGATAAAGCGCGATCGGCGCGGTCAGGACCTTCAATTCGTCGAGCGTGAGAGGAGCAGGCTCCTCGGTGGCGGCGGCCGGTTCGCTGTCGACCGCCGGTCGGGGAGTGGGCGTGGGCGTTTGTGCGTAGGCTGGCGCACCCACCGCCGGCGAAAGCATCAGGAGGGCCGCAAGGCCGACTGAAACGAGGCCGAACCTGGAACAATGGGTCATCTGGCTGCTCCTACGGTAGCGATCGCCGAGCTATTTCTTTTACACGGTGTTGAAAGTGTCGACGTAGCTCCGCCCAACCGCGCGGACGGCGCGACCTATGTCGTCATGGATATCGTCCTGGAGATTGACGAAGGAGACACGCACGCTCCAGTTGGGAGCATCGAAACCCCCGCCATTGAGCAGCACGATCGAGTGGTCCTCCGCCAGGCGATAGACCAGGTCCAGTGGATGAACGCTCTTCTTCAGCCACGTAACCATTTCCTCGCCTTGGTATTTGCGCAGCCAGAACTCGAAATCGAGGGTTCCGCAGTACGCCGCAGAATTCGCGTTGGGCTGAACATCCAGAGGCGGTCCTTGCGCGTCCGATCTGCATCGGTCGGGCATTCCGGCCGCGCCACCGCTGTCGGAGCCTTCGCGAATATGGCTTGCACTGGAAACCGTTTGCGCGGCATCGATATGATTTAACCGGTCACACGGGGTGAGCCGTCGCTTCAAGCTCTGAACAGAGCCAAACTCACTGGAAAATTGATGCGCCACAGGAACACCCCTTCAATGGCCCTCAACTCTCTACTATCAAACTACTTTCTCGCGCAGTTTTTAGACACACCATAATTAAAATAAGCTTTGAATTACGCCCCTCCGCGCTCGCTCACGTCTGCTGTTAAAATCTAACCATAGTAGTAGTCTACGTCAAAAAAATCGAGACTTCAATAACATAGCGATACAGTTGTTCCATGATAACACCTTGAAATAAGGCACGCAAGGGTGTATTGTACGACTTCAAATTAACTGAAATTACAATCAGCGGTTTCATTAGGATAATTATCATACAATTTACCTTAGCGGCGGAAGCAGTCGGAGAACTTCTGGCCGCTTGTTCTAGTATTGAACCTGCAACAGGAGGGTATCGTGGTAGAATGGGTTTGTGAGCACGCTTCGCAGCTGTCCTGAAATCTTGACCTTCATGTCTCTAGCCATTTGCTATTATTTCTGCCCCTTTATGGATGAAGATCTCGGCCTAGGAGCGGTAACAGCGACCCCCATTGCAGCCGTCATCGTTAGGCAGCTTGGGATCACGATTTCTCCGTCGCTGAGGGCGCTGCTGGCAGGACTGGTTGTCGGGCATCTGCGTATGCGCTTCCCTCTCTTCGGTGGGGCCGGGACTGTACCTCGGGCACTACCTGCTCCGTTTGAACCCCATACTGCTCCTCGGGGGACTGGCTGGGGCGCAGACCATGACCGCCGGCATGGCGGCGGTGCAGGACCGCTCGGGTAGTCCGGTTGCCGTCCTTGGCTATACGCCGGCGGTTCCGATCGGCCATATCCTGCTCACAACTGGGGGACGGTGATCGTGGGCGTGATGGCGAACTGAAATCCGACCTGAGAAAGGGACTTCGGTGGCAGTAGGATTACCCGGCAAGCCCCGATCGCGGCAGTTGAGACGCAGCTTCTTTTATGCGCTCGTGCAGCAGCTTCGCGTGGTCTGGCCGATCTTCTCCGGCATCCTTCTCGCCATGGCGGGATGCGGGCTGATCATCGGGCGTATTGAAAATTGGCGCGTCGACGAAGCTCTGTACTTCACCTTCGTGACCGGTCTTACGATCGGCTACGGCGATTTCTCGCCGCAGCACCTTCTGACGAGGTTACTGGCGATAGCAATCGGTTTTGCCGGCATAGTGATGACAGGCCTCATTGCGGCGGTCGCCGTGCAGGCGCTGAGGGCGGCTGACCGCAATCTCCTGAACGAGGCTGGAAATGGGCCCCTTGATCAAAGAGATCCGTAGCAACGTCGTTCTCTGGCTTTTGGCGTTTGTTCCGGTGGTATTCGTCGTCCGGCAATTGGAGCCGGAAGCGCACACGCTGCTCTTTGTGCTCTCTGTGCTGGCGATTGTACCGCTGGCCACCTTGCTGAGCGCGGCTACCGAGTCGGTCGCGTCCAAGACGGGCGATACGGTCGGCGGGCTGCTGAATGCCACGTTGGGAAACCTGACGGAACTGGTCATTGCGCTGGCTGCGTTGCAAGCCGGCCAGTACACGTTGGTGAAGGCTTCTATCGCCGGAGCAATCGTCGCCAATACTCTGTTCATGTTGGGCGCCTCGTTCCTGCTAGGCGGTATCAAGTATCATGTGCAGGAGTACAACAGGGTCAGCGCCAGGCTGCAAACCAGCCTGCTGTTCCTCGCTACGATCGCGATGGTGACCCCGTCCATGGTGGCGCAAGTCGATTCCGTTGCCACGTCCGCGTTCACCCAGCAGTTGAGCGTTGGATTGTCGGTGCTGCTCATCAGCGCCTACGCGATGGGCCTGATCTTCTCACTGAAGACCCATCGAGAACTTTTCAGCGGAACAGCCCATGCGGAAGAAGGCGAAGCGTGGCCGATGGGCCTGGCTCTCGGAACGTTGGCAGCGGTGACAGTGCTTGTTGCTCTGGTAAGCGAAGTGTTCGTCGAGTCGGTGCAGGAGGCTGCGGTGGCGTTCGGCATGACGCCGGCCTTCGTGGGTTTCATCGTCGTTGCGTTGGTAGGCGGTGCTGCCGAGATGGCGGCGGCGTTTGCCGGCGCGCGAAGGGACCGGCTGGACCTGAGCGTGGGCATCGCGCTTGGGGCCGCATCACAGATCGCGCTTTTCGTCGCCCCGATGATGGTACTCCTCAGCTATGTTATCGGCCCCGCTCCGATGGACCTGCTGTTCTGGCCGGGCGCGGTCGTCATGGTGCTTATCGCGACGATCACGGCATTTCTGATGACCAATAGCGGACGTTCCGCATGGTTCGTCGGAGTGCTGCTGCTGATGGTCTATCTGATCTTCGCCATGACGATCTACCTTCTGCCACCGCAAATCTAGGCAGGTAGGCGGGCCGTGGTTCCGTCAGGGCGAATACCATAGGGTGAACACCAAGGATGGGCTGACCGCAGGTTTGGGCGCGCCAGGAGCGGACTTGGAGAACATGACGTGAGAAAGATAGGCGAGCGGCGTTGGGAGGGCAGATAATGGATTCGGACGGTTCGCGTCCCCTCGTCCATCCTCGTCAGGATCTCACCCGCGTGACGCTGGCGGTGCTGTTCATCGGCAGTCTTCTCATCGCCAGCATCTGGGTGATGCAGCCGTTTCTGCCGGCGATCGTATGGGCCACGACGTTGGTGCTTGCCACCTGGCCGCTCCTGCTCTGGTTGCAGCGCCATACCGGCAACCGCCGCGGCCTTGCCGTCCTGATCATGACGCTGACCTTGCTGCTGCTTGTGATCGTGCCCTTCTGGCTGGCGCTCAGCACGGTCATCGCGAACATCGACAAGGTTGGCGACCTGGTCCGGACTATCCTGTCGATGCGACTGCCACCGCCACCCAGCTGGCTGGAGGGAGTGCCCCTGGTTGGAGCACGCGCTGCCGAAGCATGGCAGAAACTGAACTCGGCGGGCGCTCAGGAACTGGTCCAAAGACTGACCCCTTATGCCGGAACGCTGACCTACTGGTTCGCGTCAGCCACCGGAAATTTGGGTGGCATGTTCATACATTTCCTGCTGACGACCGCGATTGCCGCGATCATGTATTCGGGCGGTGAACGGGCCGCCGCCACCGCAATTCTCTTCGGTCGCCGGCTGGGCGGCGTTCGTGGAGAGACCGCGGTAAAGCTGGCCGGCCAGGCGATCCGAAGTGTGGCCTTAGGCGTAGTGGTTACCGCCGTTGCGCAAAGCGCTGTAGCGGGTATCGGGCTGGCCGTAGCCGGCGTGCCCTATGCCGCCGTGCTCATGGCATTGATCTTCATTTTGTGTCTGATCCAGCTCGGTCCGGTCCTGGTAATGGCTCCGGCAGTGATCTGGATGTATTATTCGGGCGACACGCTTTGGGCGACGGTGTTGCTGGCCTTTACCATCGTCGCCGCGACGATGGATCAATTTATTCGCCCTGTTCTCATCCGCAGAGGCGCCGACTTGCCTATGCTGCTTATCCTGGCCGGGGTCATCGGCGGCCTGGTAGCGTTTGGCATGCTGGGCATTTTCATTGGCCCTACGGTGCTCGCGGTCGCCTACACGCTGCTCAATGCGTGGATGGCGGATGGCGATGATAGAGAACCTCCTGGGGAAACGCGATGAAGCCGGCAGGCGTTGCTGCTTTTAAGCTAGGCGGCAGCGCCGCGAGCCAAATCGGCTAGTAGGGTGGACTCAATGCGCACGCCCGGCAGTTCACCCTCCAAGCGCTATAGTCGTAACTACCAAGACGCTACCGATTGCCGCCATGGCCAGAGCCATCGGCCAAGGGCTTCTGCCCATATATTTGCCGAGCCGTGCGCCGATCAAAAACAGCATGGCGACGGCTACCGCGTTCGACGCGGCATCGCCGTCGGCAGATCGTCGATGAACAGGAACGGCATGCTGGGTGGAAGCGTCGATAGGATGACCAGCAAGCAGATTGAAACTGCAGCTCTGACATCCCGAATGTTCACAATGCGCCGATTGTCGGATGCTGGAAGAGATCTGATGCGCGTGACGATACTTTCGGCGTCGGCCTCGGATGTGACCAGGCGGACGTCCTTCGGCAACTCGGAGAGGAAGACGCGCCGCGCCTCTGCCAGGGGCATCACGCGGATGGCCTCAAAGAAATTTAGGCGCTTCACCCGCTCCACAGCTGTCGTCAAGGCAAACATGACGCCGTCGACAATTCCCCAAGCGAGGTTGCAGCCCAGGGCAGCCATCAGCACGGCCCCCACCTTGTCGCCTTCGCCAACCGCGACGCTCATGGTGCCTGTGAAGGAAAGCGCCATCAATAGTCCGAAAATTACCTCCGACAGACGGTCGATGGGGTCGAGCACGGGTCTAACGGGATCGGGACCGTTCATGGCAGGACAACCGGCACATGACAACACTTGAGCAATCGCACCTTACAGCAAGCGATTTCCGTTTGGAGTCTAATTCCGCTTGCCGAGTTCCCGTGCTTTGGGCAGAGGCGAACGAGTGGCTCCGCTTCAGCATGGTGGCGCGGCGGTGTAGAACCTGTCCCATAGCGCATCCTTTGATTCGGATGGCAATGATGCGCCATTAAAGTCCGGGAGGCCCATGCCGCGCGCGGCCAGGGCGAAGATGATAGCCCCGAGCGCGACCGCCCATCATCTCGCCGTAAAGTCGGCTGACTCGGGGATTCCGGTCGCGACATAGAAGCCGGGCAGAATCGCCAGGCCGAAGAGCAGCACGCGCTTGACCCGGTGCTCGAAAGGATATCGAATCACATACCAGCCGACGATCCCGAACACCCATACGATCTGGCCGACTGAACTCGCTTCCATGCTCAATCTAGCTCACCGGCGCCCTTACGGCAGTATGGACGTCTTGAGGAGCCGCGGCCGCCTCGACATTCTCGATCTGCTAACGGGGGGCCGTTGCGGCGGCGGCATTTCCGGATTCAACCCCCGGCGGGCCGGTATAGCCGATCGCATTCGGCCCGCCATTCATCTGTCGAAGCTTTGTGATGAAATCACGCGGCATAAGCCAGATACCTGGCGTCTTGTAGCCCATGAAGCTTGCGATGTCGGCCACGAAGGCGTTGCAATTGTAGAGCGACGCGTGCCAGAGCGGCGACTTGGCCTGCAGCTTGCGTATATATGCCACGACCCTCCTGTATTCAGGTTCGGTAAGCGGAACTGTCCAGCTCGCCGACCGGTAGGCGATTTCCAGATCGCCGTCGGTCCATCCGGTCGAGGCCGGCACCGGCGCGAGATGGCCGAGCATATAGATATTGGGATCGTTGGATTTCGGCGCGAGCCCGGCGACTTCGGCATTGATCATCTTTCCCGATTTGTCCATGCGCCCGAAAATCACGAAGGAGTGCCCGTATGTATAGGCGTAGCGGGAGCGGAACTCGATGAAGTACCGGCCTTCTGCTGAATTCACCGTGCTCGTCGGCGCCCCGGCAGCCGCTAGGGTCCGATCATCGGACGTGAAATTCAGTTGAGGTTTATCCTGCGATTGCGATTGGCATGATGCCGCCGCGAGCGCGAGCAGGGCCACGGACAGCGAACGGCCACTTACAAGCGTCATTTCATTCCCGAACTCCGAGAGCGCAGATCAAAAGCGGGTCCTGCCCGCCACTGCCGACCTCACGACCGAGCCGAAGAGTCGCCCGATCCGGATTGCTGGCTGATGGGGAAAGGCCAGCGGCCCTTTCCCCATCCCGACCTAGGCCGGTTTACTTGTACACGGGCGCCGGTGCAGGCTCTTCGACGACGACAGGCGGCGGAGCCTTCCCCTTCCCTTTGCCGATGTCCATATTTGCGCAGCCGCTTAGGCTGGCGACGGCGAGCGCCGCGACCACTGCGATTAGAATCCTGCTCATCACATATTCCCCTCGGGCGAATCGGTTCAAGCTACAACACGCAAACTAACGGGGGACTACACCGCAGCTAGTGCAGGAAAGACACACCTAGCCAGTTTAACTGTCGGTTGATGGTTGGGAGAGGCATTCTGTCGGGTTCCGTTGCAAAATTGGGCTGTGTTGCAAAGCTTTCGGTACCAGGCGCATGGCATGGCCTCTGGTGTTTCGCCGGAGAGTTCAGATGTTCAAGGGCCGCCATTTCGACTAGTCCGTCATTCTGTTTGCGTTCGCTGGTATCTGGCCTACGGCTTGAGCCTTCGCGAATTGAAGGAAATGATGGCCGAGCGCGGCATCAGTATCGATCATTCGACGATCCACCGCTGGGTCGTTCACTTCTCGCCCTTGCTGCTGAAAGGCTTCAATCGGCGCAAGTGTGCCGTCGGCGGAAGGTGGCATATCGACGAAACCTATATCAAGGTTCGCGGCCGCTGGATGTATCTCTATCGCGCCATCGACAGCGTCGGCGACACCGTCGAGTTCTGGTTCAGCGAGCATCGTGATCTGCCGGCGGCCAAACGCTTCCTGCGCAAGGCGTTGCAGCGTCATGGCCGCCCCGAGCGCATCGTCATCGACGGCAGCCAGACGAATCGCGAGGCGATCCTTTCCTGTGACGCGGAAAGCCGGCTGCGGGATCGGTCGCGGCGGCAGCTCAAGCCGATCCGCATCCGAAAGAGCCAGTACCTCAACAACCGCATCGAGCAGGATCACCGGCGCATCAACTGTCGTGTGCGGCCTATGCTCGGTTTCAAACTTGGCAAGCGCTATCGCCACGCTGGGCGGGATCGAGATGATCCACATGATGCGAAAACGACAGGCGAGGTACGCCTTCAATCCAAATCCGCTATCGCCGAGCAATTCGAAATCATCGCCGTCGCGTGAGGCTGGGGTCGTTCCCAGAGTTTCTATTGCCAGACGACAATTTTGCAACGGAACCGTTCAGATCATTGCTGCACCCTCACCACGGGCGCCATTGCCGCGCGAGCGGCTTAGTCCAAGGGTCAATTCTTCCGGTCTGCGGAAAGGAAGGACGCGCCATTTCTTGACATTGCCAGCGCTTCTCCGAAGCTGACCTTCCCCGAGGCAAGAGCATGGGCAAGTCCTGACCTCAGAGCAGGCATCCTTTCGAGAAGCGATGCTCGTCGTCAGGCCACCCGTTCCACGCCGATATCTCCGTTTCAGCGGCCTCTTCCAAAGAGATTCCGCCTACTCCATCGATTTGGGATATAGTTGGGAGAACAGGGCAGCCCCCGCAGCCGAAAAGGAGAAGGGGCGTGGATATCGCGAAATGGCTACGGAGCCTCGGCCTGCAGCAATACGAGCAGGCTTTTCGCGACAACGACATTGAAGCTGAAACGCTTCCCCAGCTCACGGCCGACGATCTCGTGCTCGCCGCTATCGCCGTCCTGCGCGCGAATTCGGATACAGCGGCCACCTCGACCACGCGATCCCTGGCGGCGATCTCAGGGACAGCCCCGCCGCTTCCAGAGGCTGAGCGGCGGCAGCTAACGGTCATGTTCGTTGACGTCGTCGGCTCGACGGCACTCGCAGGCCGCCTAGATCCGGAGGACATGCGCGAGATCATCGGAACCTACCATCGCTGCGTCGCCAGACTGAACCGAAATTCCTGGAGTAGGATACAGTTAAGTACCTTCCTTGCCGAGGAGTTACACCCTAGCTAGACTAGGTTGAGAACCATAACTGACATCGGCAAGGTCGCTCGATTGTTGAGCGCTGGCAAAGCGGCGTGAAAAAGCCCTCGATTGTTGCAATCCAACGCCTCGACGTGGTCGCAGGCCTGACGGCCTCAGCCGTCGTCCTGCCAAAGGCGATGGCCTACGCGACGGTTGCGGGCCTGCCGGTGAGTGTCGGACTTTACACGGCCTTCGTGCCGATGATCGTCTACGCGTTGCTTGGCACATCGCGCGTCCTGAGTGTAAGCTCTACGACCACCCTTGCGATCCTCGCTGGGACACAGCTCGGGCTCGCAGTTCCGGACGGTGATCCGGATAAACTGATCACGGCAACTGCGACGCTCACCGCGCTGACCGGAGCCCTGCTGATCGGGGCCTCAGTGCTTCGCCTCGGGTTCGTCGCCAATTTCATTTCGTCTCCCGTTCTGACCGGCTTCAAGGCCGGTATCGGTCTTGTGATCGTACTCGATCAGGTGCCGAAGCTGCTCGGCGTGCACATTGCGAAGGAAGGCTTCCTCCGCGACATTCTGAGTGTGGCGCACCATTTACCCAACACGTCGCTGCTCACTTTGACCATCGCCATCGCGGCAATACTGGCGCTGTTGGCTATAGAGCGGCTCTGGCCCCATTCGCCGGCTCCCCTCGTAGCGGTGAGCGCGGGGATTGGGCTCTCATGGTTCGTCGGTTTGGATTCTCTGGGCGTCGCGATTGTGGGGTTCATCCCACAGTCGCTCCCTTCGATCACCCTGCCGACTCTCAGCCTCGTCCAGCAACTCTTGCCGGGCGCGCTCGGCATCGCATTGATGAGCTTCACTGAATCGATCGCCGCCGGGCGAGCCTTCGCCGCCCCCGCCGAGCCGCTCATCAAGGCCGACCGCGAGCTTCTTGCAACAGGGGCCGCCAACTTGGCGGGTGCGTTGTTCGGCGCCATGCCGGCGGGCGGTGGTACTTCCCAGACTGCCGTGGTCCGCGCGGTCGGAGGACAAACGCAGAAGGCATCTCTCGTCACGGCCTGTGCCGCGGCGGCCACCATGCTGCTCCTCGCCCCGCTGCTCAGCCTGTTGCCTCAGGCTGTGCTGGCGGCAATCGTGATCGTCTACTCGATCGGACTGATCAAGCCGGCCGAGTTCGTGTCGATCCGCAAGGTACGGCGAATGGAGTTTCGATGGGCGCTGGCGGCCTTCCTTGGCGTACTTGCCTTCGGCACGCTGCAGGGCATCGTCGTGGCGATCGTTCTGTCGCTCGTTGGCTTGGCCAGTCAGTCGGCCAACCCAAATGTCTACGTGATCGGCCGCAAGCGGGGCACCGACGTAGTCCGTCCGTTGTCACCCGAGCACCCGGACGATGAGACATTCGAGGGCCTGCTTATCCTCCGGCCGGAGGGACGGCTCTTCTTCGCCAATGCCCAACGGGTCGCGGATCAGATCCAGGCCCTGGTCGTCGAGCACAAGCCGCGCGTCCTCGCGCTCGACATGAGCCGGGTCTTCGACATCGAGTATTCCGCCCTCCAGATGATAATGGAGGGTGAACGCCGCATAACCGAGCAAGGAATGACGTGTTGGATAGTGGCGCTGAACCCCAGCGTACTCGAATACATCCGGGCCTCTGGCTTCGCCGATCGACTAGGACCCGAGCGTCTATTCTCCAGCGTACGGGGAGCCATCCAGCACTATATGACGAGTTTCAATCAAAACTAGGCACCCATTGGCGCTCGGTCGTGAGCCACCTCTCGGTGGGCGTGAATATGACTGGGGATCCTGCCGTGAAGAGCGGTCGGATGGAACTTCGCTGATCATCCCATGTACTCTGTCAGGCGCGAGACAAGGCAGCATTGGCTTGGCTCGAAGGAAGGCACGTACGAACACCGGGCATTCAGCCGGCCACAGCCGGTGTCCTAGCTGAGATAGTAGGTCAAAAGAATAAGACTACATTCCTCAAAGATCAGTGTTGCAAGTCATATGCTTGACCCGTCGATCGTAGTTGCTCAAGTGTTTTTCCTGCGCAACTTCCCGACCCGTCTCCGCCCACCGGATCGGCCTTGCCGCTTACAGTTATGGTGCCGGCCTGCCTGTCTGGCGAAATATAGACGGCAACCCCGTCTTGGCCAATTGTGGACAAATAGAAAGCACGATGCAGGCCGCTAACCTCGCAATGTACTAAGAAAGGAAAGTCATCAAATGATCCCTCGCTGGCATGCG
Organism: Mesorhizobium sp. WSM4806; assembly: GCF_055811635.1. Lineage (NCBI taxonomy): Bacteria > Pseudomonadati > Pseudomonadota > Alphaproteobacteria > Hyphomicrobiales > Phyllobacteriaceae > Mesorhizobium > Mesorhizobium sp. WSM4806. The sequence continues at coordinate 155,148 of NZ_JBVVQZ010000007.1, forward strand.
CGATGGCCGCTAACTGCGACAACGCAGTGGCGGCGAAAGTTGCTCTTATGACCATACCACGCGCCTTCACGCGAGGATTCCGCCAAGACGCGACATATGCCATTTGATTGGACCCCACTTTGCTCGCCGTTATTTTTGATGCCGGTTGTGACGGTGGTGTGGACAACCACGCTATTCCCACATCTGCTCTATGAGTGGCTCTTCGAAAACCAAGTTTCGCGCATAAAGTGTCATCTGGCAAGTTTAGGCTTAGCGCAGAAGTCCGTCACCCAACTAAGGACTCAGACCGGCACTTCACCCTTACACAGCCAGACGGGCGGATGCGGACCCGAGCGCCACCAACTTCTTACTGAGGGGCGGCGCGCCGACGTTCTTTGGATTCTGTGTTGCGTGCGTGTATCTTGTGGTCCTGCCCAGGGTCAACGACAGGAGGGTCATACGACTGACGGCAAGACCATGCGGGCTCTTCGATTTGTCGGGTATCAGAAGCCCTTTGAGTTTTGCGACGTACCAATTCCGGAGGCTGGGCCAGGCTCTGTACGCGGGTGGAGATCACCGGGAAGAATGCGCCGTTCATAAGATGGCACGGGACGCGGCCAGTGAATTAGTCACTGAACTGGTTCAAGGTTTCGCAACCCGTCGCTGACTAGCTGCAGCGTGGCGATCAGGCGCTTGTATTCCTCGATGATATCAGTCGAGAAATGCGCGAGTTGGACTGCATCGCCCCAATGGTGTGACGCTTCCCACGCAATCATGTCGCGGCAAAGCTCAATCTGTTGCTCGCGGATTGCTATTCGGTCGGCATTGGTTGGACGCAAGCGCCATGCTCCCGATCAAGAGCCGCCGGCTACGCGCTCGGCTATTGCGAACGCCTGCAGGTTCTTGACCTTGCCGTGGTCCTGATCGGCGGTTGCAATAATCGAGAAGAACGCCGCGCAGGCGATATCCTTCTTTGACGCGTTCGGATGCGCTTTCATTGCCGCCTTGGTCAATTGCTTGGGCGTCATGTCTGGCGTCACGACCCGCATCAGGGTGTCGGCAATAGCCTGCATCTCGCCCGCTTCCACAGCAAAACTCCACTTGGCGACGCCAAGCATATTAGCAGGATTGCGGGGAAACGCCATCAACCAAAGTTTGGTCTGTCAAGTATACAATCGCCGCGTCTTCCGGAGGCCAAAGCCGGGCCAGCGATCTCCATGCAGCGGGGCCGGTCACTTCCAGAAGGGGCGGGTCTCGTCGAGGCTTCCCCACAAGGTTTTTGCGCCAGCCCAGCCAAATTCGGCGCGCGCCTGACTCGCTCCGATCACCCATCCGATGGCGCGTTGCGCGGCCGGATCGCCGGCGCCGGGCGCTTCCGCTCCCGTCAAGATGGCTCTGGCGACCGCCGCGTCGTTCAGGTCGCCGAAGACCGCCTGAAGTTTCTTCAATTGCTTCAGGAACGGTTCAGCACGTTTCGCCGGGTACAAGGGAGAGAAGAACTCAACCGCATAGCGCAGCTTCTTTAGTTGCTTGCGCAACTCGTGGCGCTGCTCCACATCGAGAGTCTCCAGTCCACGTGCGTGCTTGCTAACTTTCTTCCAGCGCTTGCTGAGTGCCATGCCAGCCAACTCGACGACCGGCGCTGCAAGCCGCTCGGTCTGGCCAAAATCTTGAGGAACGAGCCAGCCGCGCGCCTCCACGAAACGCGCCAGGTCGATCAGGAACGCCTGCACGCGCGCGTCGGGGAGAACCTTGCGAAGGTGATCGCGCAGTCCCCCCGCCTGCTTCGAGAGAGCATCGGCAAGCGGCGGCAGACCCGGTTCATCCGCGTGGGCCTCGGCCTCCCGCCGTACGATATTGTTCGCCACCATATCGATATCCCTGAGACGCCCGACCTCCTGGCCAAACCAGCGGGCTTCCATGCTGAGCCGCGTCATTTCCGGGCTCTTCAGAACGGAAGCGCAGACAGAGAACGCGCTTCGCAATCGGCGCAGGCCGATCCGCAACTGGTGCGGCCCTTCGGGATCGTCCAGCTCCCGGATCACCACGACATTCGTGGCGACCTGATCGAGGCACTCGCGAAGGACGTCGCGTGCCGCCTGCTCGGCGATCTGAGCCCGATCGAGTGCAACGTCCTCGGCATTGCGGGGCGCGAGCGGCGGGTCGATCCATCCCTGTTCCGCGAGCAGATAGCCGCGCGCCGCCTTGGAAAGGCGGGAGAACCTCAGGCTCCCCTCAGGAAACAGTAGATGTGCAATGTCGAACAATCCGCCGGGGCTGCCCTCGATGATTTCGATCTCGAGTTCACGCAACTCGGCCGAGCGCCCCCCGGCGTGGATTTCGCCGATGTCTATTGCCAGTTCCGCACGCGTGCCGTCCTCAAGGGACAACTCGCTGGCGGAACGCCTGATCACGGTCTCGCAGACGAACTCAAGCGGCGCGCCGTTCACGCGGCGAACGACCTCCTCTCGGACCGCTGCGTCCGGAATCGCTTCGAGACACAGCCGCCCGCCCGGAGCCGGGTTCTCCACCTCGCCAACCTGCGACAGACCGCCATGCAGCTCTGGCTTGGTCTTAACGGTCTGTATCCAACGCCGCCCGTCGCGCCGGAGTCTGAGCGCAATTCCTGCCTTCTTCAGCGCATGATCAGGGGTGTCGAGATAGATGCTTTTGAGCGTCCTGGTTTTCGGGCGGCCAGTAACCAGCTTCAACGCCTTCGCGCGCACGCCCAGTTGGCTCGACGTCAGTTCGTCGAGGAGAAATTTTAGCTCGATCTCGCTCATGGCCGAGTGTTGTAGTGTTGTCAGGCCCGGTGCAAGATTATAGAGTAGCTTAAGCTATAAAATAGTTATGCCAGCTAAGGATTCAACCCGGTGGGCTTGCGCCTTCCCGTGCTTACGAGCCTTTCCGGTTATCAACCGGGCTGGGTGCGGAGCGATGTCTCTGCCGGGCTTGCAGTTGCCGCGGTTGGGCTTCCCAGTGCTATCGCCTATCCTGCGATAGCGGGCCTGCCGCCTGAGACCGGCATCTACGCGAGCATCGCGCCGCTGGTTGCCTACGCGATCTTTGGCCCCTCGCGTCAGCTCATAGTCGGTCCGGACGCGGCTACGATGACGGTGCTTGCGGCGGTTTTGGTCGCGGTTACCGCGACCGTGCCAATCGGGCTCGAAGTGGACCGAACTGCGATCGCAGCAATCCTCGCGCTTGGCGTCGGTTTGTTTTGCCTGGCGGCGTGGGTGCTTCGGCTCGGCGTTCTTGCAACCTTCCTGTCGCGTCCCATCCTGACGGGGTTCTTCATCGGCATCTCGCTTTCGATCCTGATCGGCCAAATCGGTCGCTTCACCGGAGTCAAGATCGAGGCGGAAGGCCTGCTCGCACCAGTCCTCGAACTTCTGCGCAAGGCCGGATCGATACATTGGCCGTCTCTTCTGCTGGCCTTGGGGATGTTCGGTTTGTTGCAGATCGCGCGGGCCATGCGTTTTCCGGTTCCCGGGCCAGTGCTGGTCGTGGTCCTCTCCGTAGTGCTTTCGGCCGTTTTCGACTTTGAAGGACGCGGCATCGCCATAGTCGGCGATATTCCGACAGGGTTGCCCTCGTTGTCGTTGCCAGCGATCGCTGACCTTCCGATCCAGACATTGGCCCTCGGCGCCGCGGCGATCTTCCTCGTGAGCTACGGCGCCGGCATCATTACGGCCCGCAGCTTTGGGGCAATAGGCGGCTACCCGGTCGATCCAAACCGCGAACTCATCGGATTTGGCGCTGCGAACATAGGGGCGGGCCTTTTCGGCGCCTTCCCGGTGACGGCCTCCGACTCGCGCACGGCGGTCAACCTTACCGTTGGCGGACGCTCGCAGGTGACGAGCATCGTGGCTGCCGCGACCCTGATCGCGACACTGCTGTTTCTCGGTCCGACCCTAAGGATTATCCCGATCCCTGCGCTCGGGGCGATTCTTGCGGCTACTGCAATCAGCCTGATAGATCTCGCCGCCCTTAGGCAGATTTGGCGCATCAGCCGCATGGAGTTCGTCTTCGCCCTCATTGCGATGTGGGGTCCGATCGGTCTGGGCGTCCTTAACGGGGTTGTCATCGCGATCGGCGCGACGCTGGTCTATGTTTTGCGCAAGCTGATGTTTCCCCGCGACGCTATGCTCGGCCGTGTTCCAGGCCATGACGGTTTCTACAAACTGCATCGAACGCCCGAGGCCCGTCAGGTACCCGGCCTCGCCGTATGCCTCATTCAAGGCAGCCTGCTGTTCTTCAACACCGACTACGTCGCATCGCGGCTGCGGTCCATTGCCGAGGAATTGCCGGCCGACACACGCTGGCTGCTGATTGATGCAAGTGCAATTTCCCAGATCGACAGCTCGGCAGCGGCGATGCTGGAGGAGCTATGTGACGAATTGCGCAATCGCGGGATCAGGCTTGGCGTAGCCGAGCTTCACGCCGAAGCGCGCGATATCCTTGTTCGCGCCGGCGTGATCGAGCGCATTGGCTCCGACATGGTCTTCGACATTCTCGAAGAGGCGTATCATGCGTTCGAGGCCCAAGCGTGACAGTTCAGGGACTGTCCTGCTGTCACCCAACTGTCATTTTAATGGCTGCGTGCCAGTGGAGTGGAGGAAGACATGAGTAAGAAGAATAGAGACAGGGTGGCGGCTACGATATCCGAACCGGCGGAGGAAGCGAAATCGGGAGGAAAAAAATATGCGAAGGAACTCGCCCGGTTGCATGTCGAGCTTGCCCACCTTCAGGCCTGGGTGAAGAAGTCTGGTGCCCGCATCGCGATCATTTTCGAGGGCCGTGACGCCGCCGGGAAAGGCGGCGTGATCAAGCGCCTGACCGAGCGGGTCAGCCCACGAGTGTTCCGCGTCGTCGCCCTGCCGGCTCCGACCGATCGAGAGAAGACCCAGATCTACATGCAGCGCTACATCCAGCACCTGCCCGCCGGAGGCGAAATCGTGATATTCGACCGCTCCTGGTACAACCGTCCTGGCGTCGAACGCGTCATGGGTTTCTGCAGCGACAAGCAGGCGCGGCGCTTTCTCGAACAGGCACCGACGTTTGAAACCGCCCTGGTCGAAAGCGGCATAACGCTGCTCAAATACTTCCTCGATGTGAGTGAGGAAGAACAGGAGCGGCGTTTCCGACAGCGGGCCGACGACCCCCTTCGACAGTGGAAACTGAGCCCGATGGATGTCGAATCGTACAACCGCTGGTGGGATTACACCCGCGCTTACGACGAGATGATCCGTGCAACAGACACAAGGCATGCGCCCTGGTGGATTGTGCCGTCAAACGACAAGAAGCGCGCGCGCATCAACTGCATTTCGCACATTCTGAGCTCCATCCCCTATGAGCGCGTCGAGTTCGAAAAACCTAACTTCAGCAAACGCCAGAAGCGGCCCGACAACTTCGTGGACGATGCAACTCCGCGCAACGTGGTGCCGAACGTGCTTTGACCCAGCTATACACGCAGTTCAGAACCATTACCGGTTCCTATTTGGTTTCGGGCTCCCAATTTAAGAAGAAGCCGACGTCGCCAGGGATTCCGCCGGGGAAGTTAATAATCATGGCCTTAAGCTTGTAACCCTGCGGCTTCGCATTCTTCTGGTAGCGCTCATAGAACTGCTTGGCCTTGCCCTGGAGCGTTTCGGGCCATTGCGGATCAGCGCTGTTGATGGCTCGGCCGCTGTCAGTGCAAAGGGCCGACGGAAAACTATATACTAGTGCTTCGTACTTGCCGTTCTTGACAGCGTTCATCACCAGGCGGCGGACCATCGCGATTTCATTCTCGTTCACCTGGTCCTTGAGGAAACTTTCTGTGAACTTCGTGAGCTCCTGATTTTTTTTCGCCCGCAGCTTTTCCTGCTTGTCTGCCTCCGCCATCTGCTCCTCTAGGAGAGCCATTCGCAGTTGCTCAGCGCTCGGCGGCGCCGCATTTATGTCTAAAGCTGTGTCTTTGATGTTGGCCATTTTCTCCTCCACTCGAAACCGTTCGAGAATAGAACACAGAGGCAGATCGACGTCTTGCCAATCTCGTTCGTTGGGCTCAATTCATGCCCACCCAACCGCAAGACGTAAATCAGCAGGGTAGTCGACTGAGGCAGGCTGCCAGCCGCACGTTGAAGGGATCGGCCGCCGCGGCAAGGAGTCTTGTCTTCGCAGTCCAGCTACCATTCCATGATGCCATGTGGGCACATCAAGGTCAAATTCGCGATAGGCGGTAGAATGTGTCGCGACAGGTCGCGCTAGTAGCAATTACCGGAATCGGCTTCCCGGGGCGAGCATGGGCGATAGGACCTGTTTGAGTGATACCCATTGCCATAATACCGGTCGCCATAATACCGGTTGCGGTAATACCGGTCGCGGTAATACGGTTCGCCATAATAGGATCCGCCATAATAGGCTCCGCCATAATAAGGTCTGCCATAATAAGGTCTGCCGTAATAAGGATCGCCGTAGAAGCCGCTTCGGTAATACCCGCCGTAGTAGCCGTTGTTGTTGGCGATCATGCTGCCGAGCAGCGCTCCAGCGACAAATGCGCCGGCGGGAAACCAAAAGTCGTTGTGCCTATGGTATCCCGGACGATAGTGGCGATAGCCGCGATAACCCCTGTACCAGCCATCTCGAATTTGGATGACATCGGACTGCGCGCTTTGTGCCCTGGGCACGAAGATCGGTGCGGCATCAACTGGAACAGTGCTTGTAAGTGCAAAAGTGGCGACCAGGGAGGTCGCTATGCCTGACAGGAACCTCATGATCGCGTCCCTCGCTGGTGGCAATGTTTGCCGGATGCGAAACGTCGTCATTAACTGAAAGAATCCAAATTTGTTCCCGAGACCGGCAAATTGTCTCAAGCCGCTCCGAACCTTTGACGGTCAGACAGGCCGCCGTCCCCAGAGCTACGGGCGCCGGCAACATCGATTCGCCTGCGTCCGGATGGGGATCCCCGCCGCCGAAAAACTCCCGATGCGTTTTAAGCGAGAATACCAGACCCAGTGAGTAGATGATCAGTTCGGTGAGGTTGCCCAGCGTCGCATTGAGAAGGCCGCCCACCCGTATCGCCCGTTTTGGTCGCCATCGACTCGGTGGCGTAGCTCAGCAGCGCGGCCAGCGGCACGATCGCCAGCACGGAAAGCACAAAAAGCAGCGTGTGTGCTTCGGGCTCGAGTGCTTGGGCGACGAACACCGCAGGCGCAAAGGCCAACAACCAGAGAACGGGATTGTCACGGATTTCTTTGAGCAAGGGGGGCCATGGATACGATCAGCGAAATACTGTTTGTCTTAGAACGAGCGCTGGCTGGTCCATGGCTTCAACCCCGCCAGCAGGCTTCCGAGCCATCAGTGCTGGTTGCCAAAAATGTCAGCTATCAGGCAGCGAAATGGGCTGATGAAGGGCGGCTTCGGGTCAACTTATTCCGTAGCGCGAGCGAATCTGGACGACTGGAACGGGTCGAAATCGGTATTTATTTCGTCTTCGGTACCAAGCGTCAGATTTCAACACTATTGTCTATTTCGCGCCAAGCCTGGCCAGCACGGCCTTGGGGATGTTGTATTCCCGGATCACTGCGTCGTGCTTGCGCAAGCCGCACAATTCGCGCTGGATGAAATAGCCATGGACCGCCTCCGCCGCGTCCCTGAGCAGGCGAGCACGACGTTCGCCATCCTCGCCATGTTCACGCAACCTCGCCAGCGTTTCATCCACCCGCCGGCCGGCGCGGCCGAGCGCCGCCGCCTTTTCGCCGAGGATTTCATGGCCGAGCAGGTCGAGCGCGCTCTCCCGCGCTCCCGACCGTCCGAAATTCGATGGCATTCTCACCGACATGATTCACTCCGTTTTTTGCTGAAATCTGGCCCTACTCCGCCGGCCGCGTCTCCTCCAGCACGCTCTCCTCGTTGAACAGGAAGCCGCCGGACTGCCGCTTCCACAGCCGCGCATAAAGCCCGTCGATAGCGACCAGTTCGTCATGCGTGCCTTGTTCGACGATGCGGCCGCCGTCGAGCACCACCAGGCGATCGAGTGCCGCGATGGTCGACAGCCGGTGCGCGATTGCGATGACCGTCTTGTTCTCCATCAGCCTCGCCAGATTTTCCTGGATGGCCGCCTCGATGTCGGAATCAAGCGCCGACGTTGCCTCGTCGAGTATCAGGATCGGCGCGTCCTTGAGGAAGACGCGGGCGATCGCCACGCGCTGGCGCTGGCCGCCCGACAATTTCACGCCGCGCTCGCCGACAAAGGCCTCATAGCTCTGGCGATCGCGATTGTCGCGCAAGTCGAGGATGAAGTCGTGCGCCTCGGCCTTCTTCGCGGCCGCGATCACCTCGGCGTCGGTTGCTTCCGGCATGCCAAGCTTGATGTTGTCGCGCAAGGAACGGTGGAAAAGCGCGGTATCCTGGCTGACGACGCCGATGTTGGCACGCAGCGAATTCTGCGTCACCTTCGAGACGTCCTGGCCGTCGATGGTGATCTTGCCGCCCTCGAGCTCGTAGAGGCGCAGGATCAGATTGGCCAGCGTCGTCTTGCCGGCGCCGGACGGCCCGACCAGTCCGACCTTCTCGCCCGGCCGCACGACAAGGTCGATGCCGTTGAGCACGCCAAACCCCTTGCCGTAGTGGAACTCGACGTTGTTCACTTCGATCCGGCCGCCGGTCACGACAAGCTCCCTGGCGTCGGGCGCATCGGTCAGGCCGAGCGGCTGCGAGATCAGCGCCTTCGAGTTTTCCAGCACGCCGAGATTCCGCAGGATGCTGTTGAGCTGCATCATCAGCCGGCCGAGCAGCATGTTGAGCCGCAACACCAGGGACAGCGTGAAGGCGACGGCGCCGACGGTGATCGAGCCTTCGATCCAGAGATAGACGGCAAAACAGGCGATCGCGGTGATCATGATCCCCGACAGCGTCGTCAGCGCCATGCGCACGCCGGTCAGCCTGCGGGTGAACGGGCGCAGCGCATCGAGATAGATGTTGAAGCCGCTCCTGATGTATCGGTCGTCGCCATCGGCGGAGAACAGCTTCAGCGTCTGCACGTTCGAGTAGGAATCGACAAAGCGGCCGGTGATCATCGAACCGGCCTCTGCGGTTCGTTCGGCATGCTTGCGGATCGCCGGCAGATAGCGCCTGGCCAGCCAGCCGAAGGCGGTGATCCAGATCACCACCAGCGCCGCCAGCCGCAAGTCGAGGCCGGCGACCAGCACCAGCGTCGTCACCGTATAGACGACCATGAACCAGACGACCTCGATGAAGCTTTGCATCAAATCGCCGGTCGCCTGCCCGGCCTGCCAGACTTTTGTTGCGATGCGGCCGGCGAAATCGTTCTGGAAGAAGTTGTAGGACTGGCGCGAGACATGGCGGTGCGCCTGCCAGCGCACCAGATTGTAGAAGCCGGGGGTGATCGTCTGCTCGTCGACCAGCGCCGCCAGGCCTACGACGATGGTGCGGACGACCAGCACCACGGCGGCCATGAAGACAAGTTCGGGACCGGCGGCAGTCCACAGCGCGTCCCAGCTGCGCTCGCCAGGGAGCTGGTCGAGAATGTCGACCAGCCTGCCGACGAAGTAGAACAGCCCAGCCTCGACCAGCGGCGCAATGCCGCCGATGACAAGCATGGCGAAGAAGGCGACCTTCGCCTGGCCGACATAGTGCCAGAGGAAACCGCTGACGCTGACCGGTGGCCGAAGGCTCGCGGGCTCCCTGAACGGATAGACCCAGTTCTCGAACCAGCGATAGACGGCAATCATCATTCTGGTGCCATCATTCTGCGGCCCATCATTCCGCTGCTTGACCCTTCACAATGGCATCGTTGGCGGCCGCACCCTCGTCGAGCAGGAAGCCGCCCGACTGACGCTGCCAAAGCTGCGCATAGAGCCCGCCGCTGGCGACGAGTTGCTCATGCGAACCCTCCTCGATGACGCGGCCCTTGTCCATGACGACGAGCCGGTCCATCGCCGCGATGGTCGAGAGCCTGTGCGCGATGGCGATGACGGTCTTGCCTTGCATGAGCTTGTAAAGGTTCTCCTGGATCGCCGCCTCGGCCTCTGAATCGAGCGCAGACGTCGCCTCGTCGAGGATGAGGATCGGTGCGTCCTTCAGCATGACACGGGCAATCGCGATGCGTTGCCGCTGGCCGCCTGACAATTTGACGCCACGATCGCCGACATGCGCATCGAAACCGGTGCGGCCACTGGCGTCCGAAAGCCTTGCTATGAAATCAAGCGCCTCGGCGCGGCGTGCTGCCTCGACCAGCATCTCGTTGCTGGCGTCAGGTCGGCCATAAAGGATGTTCTCGCGCACTGAGCGATGCAGCAGCGAGGTATCCTGCGTGACCATGGCGATCTGGGCGCGCAGCGAATCCTGCGTCACCGCCGCGATTTCCTGGCCGTCGATCAGGATCTTGCCGCTTTCAAGGTCGTAGAAGCGCAACAGAAGGTTGACCAGCGTCGACTTGCCGGCGCCCGAGCGGCCAACGATGCCGACCTTTTCGCCCGGCTTCACCGTCAGCGACAGGCGTTCGATCATGCCTTTCTGCTTGCCGTAGTGGAAGCGGATGTCTTCGAAACGGATCTCGCCCTTGGTCACGACAATGTCCTTGGCGCCAGGCCTGTCTTCGACGACGCGCGGCAGCGAGATCGAGCTGATGCCGTCCTGCACCGTGCCGATATTCTCGAACAGGGTGGACATCTCCCACATGATCCATTGCGACATGCCCCAGAGCCGAAGCACGAGGCCGATGACCAGGGCGACGGCGCCGATCGTCACCACCTGGCCGAGCCAAAGCCACAGCGAGATCGCAGTGACCGAAAACAACAGCAGTGAGTTGAGGACGTAGAGCAGGCCGTAGAGCTGCGTCACCAACCGCATCGATCGGTAGACCGTATCGAGAAAGCCGGCCATGCCTTCCCGGGCGAAGGACGCCTCGCGCCGCGCATGCGAGAACAGCTTGACCGTCTGGATGTTGGAGTAGCTGTCGACGACGCGGCCGGTCATGGTCGAGCGCGCGTTGGCCTGCTCCTCGCCGACCTTGCCCAACCGCGGGATGAAATAGCGCAGCAGCAAGACATAGCCGGCAAGCCAGACGGCAAGCGGTGCCGCCAGCCGCCAGTCGGCCGAGCCGACAATCAACAGCATGCCGAGGAAATAGACCACGACATAATTGAGCACGTCGATAAGCTTGATGACGCATTCGCGCACGGCGAGCGCCGTCTGCATCAGCTTGGTCGCGATGCGTCCGGCGAACTCGTCCTGGTAGAAGGCCATCGACTGCTTGAGCAGATAGCGATGCACCTGCCAGCGGATACGCATCGGATAGTTGCCCATCAGCGTCTGCTGGTTGAGGAGCGCATGGAACCAGACCGTCGCCGGCAGTGCGAAAACCACGATGAAAGCCATGCCTGCGAGCGTCCAGCCCTCGGTCTGCAGGAATGTCTCGCGATTCTGCACCGACAGCCAGTCGACGATCCGGCCCATGAAGCCGAACATCCACACCTCGGCAAGGGCGATAGCCGTCACCAGCATCGCATCGATTGCGATGTAGAGCCAAGCGCCGCGCGTATAGTGCACGCAGAAGGCGATCAGCGTCTTCGGCGGCTCGACCGGCTCCTCGGCAGGGAACGGATCGAGCCTTGTTTCAAACCAGCGGAACATTGTCTTGGTACTCACATGCTCGTTTTCGCTCTCGCCGCGCGGGAGCGTGTAGCGTCCTGGGAGCGCATGGCGTCATGGGTCGCGTGTCAGCAAGGACCGGCGTCCCGGAATCACCCGGGCCGCCGATCCTGCTTCGCGCAATATAGGATGTCGCGGGCTTTTCGCCGACAGGCTCGTTTGACGATCCTGACAGCGCTGTGTCGACGACCCGGAGTTTCGCGCCGGTTTTTGCGCCAGGGCGGATCAGCCTGATGATCCGGCGCACCAGCGACGGCCGGCTGCGGTCGGGAACCGCGCGCGAGAAATCGACGTCCGGCAGCATGCCGCGATGCGGGCGCCGGCGGGTTTCGGCGTGAACCGCCGACGAGTAGGTTTCGCCGACCAAAAGCGCCCAGGTCGCCATCCTGCGCTCGTGCAGGTTTCTTGAACCGGGAATTTTGCAGGGATCGAACATCGGTCCGTCCTCCATGTGAAAATAGGGAAGAAAATCCGGCCTGTTCGCAGGTGAATGGCCAGCGAAAGGCGGGGGTTGAACAGCGGCGTGCTCAGGCGGGGCGGTCAGCCCCTTCGACAGCTTGAAAAACATCGCAGGATTCCTTCGAAGACCGAAAAAGGGTTTCGGCTAAGAATCGGTGCGATCGAGGTCTAAAAGGTCAGGAGAATCGTCGAACCGAAACCGCCGGCAGGCTGGTAAGCCCACATGAGGGGCGCTGGATGTGCATGATCATCATGAATTACCCCTCCATCGGTTCGGGTTGACAATGCCCGGCGTATAACCGACTTCGCAGAAAATGACCACCCGCCGGTCCAGCAATTTCCAAAACCGCGAACCTGTTGTGGCCGATCTGCCACTTATTAGAAGGATGCGGAAATGAACAACCGTCTCCGCATCGCGCTCTACCAACCGGATATCGCCGGCAACACCGGGACAATCCTGCGCTTCGCGGCTTGCCTCGGTCTCGGCGTCGACATCATCGAACCGGCCGGCTTCCCGCTCTCCGACCGGGCGCTGAAACGGGCCGGCATGGACTATCTCGAAATGGCGGCGCTGACCCGGCATGTCGACTGGCAAGCCTTCGAGAACTGGCGCAGGGGCGAAGCGCGGCGGCTGGTGCTGCTGTCGACCAGAGCCGCGACCGCCTATACGGATTTCGCCTTCGTCGACGCCGACATTCTTTTGTTCGGCCGCGAATCCGCAGGCGTGCCGGATCCTGTCCACGAGGCGGCGGATGCCAGACTGATCATCCCGATGCAGCCGGGCGCGCGCAGCATCAACGTCGCGCTTTCCGTCGCCATGGTAGCCGGCGAGGCGATCCGGCAGCTCGGATAGGATTTGCAGAGCCTCAGCGGGCGCAGCGATTATGGCGGCTTTCTCGCCGACGACAGCACGGTCGCTTGTCATTCTCACCCAGGCGCACATCGCCTTCTCCTGCGGTTTGCATATCAAGGGTTTCTTCGTTACAAGCTCAACTTAACTTGAGGTCAAGCGGAAAATTCGAATGGCTGCGGTGACGGAATTGACGGTCGGCCAGGTGGCCACGCGCAGCGGGGTGGCAGTGTCGGCGCTGCATTTCTACGAGGCGCGCGGCCTGATCCGCAGCCACCGCACATCCGGCAACCAGCGGCGCTACGGCCGCGACGTGCTGCGGCGGGTGGCGATCATCAAGGTGGCACAGGAGGTCGGCATCTCACTGGCCGAGATCGGCGAGGCATTGGCATCGCTGCCTGAAGGCCGCACGCCGACGCGCGGGGACTGGAATGTGCTTTCAACCGCCTGGCGCGACCAGCTCGATCGCAAGATTGCCCAGTTGAAGAAGCTGCGCGACGGGCTGACCGACTGCATCGGCTGCGGCTGCATGTCGATCGACAAGTGCCCGCTGCGCAACAAGGAAGACCGGCTGAGCGCCCAAGGCCCGGGCGCAAGGCGGTTGTTGGTCGCTCGCTAATCCGCCGCCGGCAATCGCCTGATGGTGAATTCGATGACGTCGCCCGGCCGCTCGAACCAGCTTTCGATCTCGGTCCAGTAGGCCTGCTTGGGAAAGCGCTCGAACCATTCCTTCGCCTTGAGCCGCGCGTCGGAGCGCGGCAGGACGAAGGTCTCGCGCAAAAACCCGTCGCGCGGCATGCGCTCGCGCTCGGCGCGCGAACGGTCGAGCCTCTTCTTCAGGCCATCCAGCGGCGGTCTTGCCGGAGTGCGCACGAAAGAACTCCATTCACACTTGACCCTTGCACCTAAGAGATTAGGGATCGCGGCCGGAAAAGACGAGTCATTTGTCGGGGTACGCCCGACAACAGGAGACAGCATTTGCAACGACCCGAAATACCGGCGGGGCTGCCGGCCGACATCGAACAGAAGAAGATGAAGGCGCGGCTGTGGTTCGAGACGCTGCGCGAGCGCATCTGCGCCGCCTTCGAGCAGATCGAGCAGGACCTGCAGGGGCCGCAGGCCTCATGGTCGCCCGGCCGCTTCGAAAAGACGCCGTGGCAGCGCGACGCCGGCAAGGGCGGCGGCGGCACCATGTCGATGATGCGCGGCCGCGTCTTCGAGAAGGTCGGCGTCCACACCTCGACGGTCTATGGCGAGTTCTCGCCGGAGTTCAGGAAGCAGATGCCGGGCGCCGAGGAAGACCCGCGCTTTTGGGCGAGCGGCATTTCGCTGATCGCCCATCCGTGGAACCCCAACGTGCCGGCGGTGCACATGAACACGCGCATGGTCGTCACCTCGCGCCAATGGTTCGGCGGCGGCGCCGATCTGACGCCGGTGCTCGACCGTCGCCGCAGCCAGGGGGACCCGGACACGGTCGCCTTCCACCGCGCCATGCAATTTGCCTGCGAGAAGCACGCTGGCGTCGCCGACCACGCGAAATTCAAGGCCTGGTGCGACGAGTATTTCTATCTGCCGCACCGCAACGAACCGCGCGGCACCGGCGGCATCTTCTTCGACTGGCTGCATTCGGACGAGGACAGAGGCGGCTGGAACGCCGATTTCAACTTCGTCCAGGATGTCGGGCGCACTTTTCTCGTCGTCTACGGGCATCTGGTGCGGGCCAATTTCAACGACAACTGGACCGACGGCGACCGCGAAGAACAGCTCATTCGCCGCGGCCGCTATGTCGAATTCAACTTGCTTCACGATCGCGGCACCATCTTCGGGCTGAAGACCGGCGGCAACGTTGCCGCGATCCTGTCCAGCCTGCCGCCAGAGGTGAAATGGCCGTAAAATCTCGGTGAGTTGGACGTGAGTCGCAATCGGGTCCAAATCGCAGGATTCTGGCGGCGAATGTGGCGCGCAGAATATCTTTTTCGTCTAATATCCATTTGAAAAAGCAAGACTATTTTTCGTTACGGGCCGGGAAACGCCGGCGGTTCTCGCCTCCCTGGAACCGCGACCCGACGCGACCGGACGGCCCATGATTGAGTGGGGCACCTCCGAAAAATGGTGCCTTCATTTCCAGGAGAGCATGCCATGCGCAAGCTTATTATGTCGGTTGCGGCTGCCGCCGTTCTTGCCTCTGGTGGCGCTGCCTTCGCAGCGGTCAAGCACACCACGGGCACAATCAAGACTTACGATGGAACGGCCATGAGCCTCGTTCTGGATGACGGATCTACCTTTACGCTGCCCAAGGCCTTCAAGAATCCTGGCCTGAAGGCTGGCGAAAAGGTCCGCGTTTCGTGGGACATGAGCGGCAAGCACAAAATTGCCGAGGCAGTCAGGATCGTGAAGTGATGGCCTGCCCGCTGGAGCAAGACGAGGTCTTGCCTCCGGGGTAGCGTCAAGAGGGCGGAGCAGCGATGCTCCGCCTTTTTCGGTCTCTGCAGCAACCAAAACCATCCGATCGTGTTATGCTGGTTCGGCCAGCGCATGACCCGAAAACCGAACCGGTTTCCGACAGAGATCATGCGTCGATCAAAGGTGCTGGAGCTTCCGCGTCAGAGCAGATGCGGCACTCCGAGGAGGAAAGGGAGAAATCCGATGAAGGAATTCCACTGCGGCTCGCTGGTTCCGGGTTGTGACTGGCATACGCGCGCCGACGAGGAAGCCGAGATCATGCGTCGTGCCGTCGAGCATATGCGTGAGACGCATGGCGAGACGATCATTCGCGAGACGATGATCGAAGCGATCCGTTCGCGCATCGAAAAGGCTCGCGACGCGGCCTGATTTGCCTAATTTTCGAGTGCTTCTGCGGCGCGCTTGAGAAGTGCGCCGCGATCCAGCGCAAAGCCGGACTCGATCCACTCGTTTTCGAGGTTCTTCAGGGTTGCGCCGAGTTTCGGCCCGGGCGACGCGCCAAGCCTCGTCAGATCGGCGCCCTTGAGCGGAAAGTCGGGCTTTTTCCATTTTCCGGCAAAGGCCAGCAGCCGCGAAAAGCCGCCAGCTTCGAGCAGCGCGTCGTTGTCCTCGACGGCGCGGGCTCGAGCGGAAGCGAGCGACAGCCGCAAGCGATCGACAAGGCCCTGACGATCGCCGCGATAGAGCCGTTTTGCGAGTTCCGCTTCGGTCGTCTTCGGCCCGACGGGCGCTGTCAGCGCCCACTGCCTGAGGCGACCGGCGTCGCTGACGGAGAACCTCAACCGCTCGGCGAGCGTCTTCATCCGCGCTGCGTCCGGCGGCACGATCGCTTCCAGCCTGAGCAGCGGGTCCAGCGTCCAGCCGAGATCCTTCTCCGCCCTGGTCAGCGCATGGATCGCATCGATGCCCCATTTCTCGCTCTCCGGCAGAACGCTGGTGAGCACGCCCGCCTGGCGCATCCACAGCAGGGCGCGCGATGGATCGGGGGCCGACAGCAGCTTCTTCAGTTCGGACCAGACGCGCTCGACCGAGAGTTGGCCAAGCCCCTCCTTGAGCCGGGCGCAAGCCTTCAGCCCTTCGGCATCCGGCCGGCCGTCGCCATACCAGGCGAAGAAGCGGAAAAAGCGTAGGATGCGCAGATAATCCTCGCGGATGCGCGCCTCCGGATCGCCGATGAAGCGCAGCCGGCGCGCCTCGACATCGGCAATGCCGCCGACCAGGTCGACGATCGTGCCGTCGGCCTCGGCATAGAGCGCGTTGATGGTGAAATCGCGTCGTTCCGCATCGGCCTTCCAGTCGCGCCCGAACAACACTTTTGCCCGCCGTCCGTCGGTCTCGATGTCGGCGCGCAGCGTGGTCACCTCGAATGGCTTGCCGCCGGCGACAATCGTGATGGTGCCGTGCTCGATGCCGGTCGGCACCGCCTTGAAACCCGCCGCCTCGGCGCGGCGGATGGTCTCGTCAGGCACGGTCGTGGTGGCGATATCGACGTCGGCAACCGGCTGGCCGATGAGCGCATTGCGCACCGCACCGCCGGCGACGCGCGCCTCCTCGCCGCCATCCGCCAAAGCCGCCAGCAGGCGCTGCAAATGCCGTTCCCCGAGCCAGTCGGCTTTGCCCGCGAGCGACACCCGGCCGCTCACGTATAGAGCCTTTCATAGAGCGTGCGGATGATGCCCGCGGTGACGCCCCAGATGCGCTGTCCGTCATAGGGCATTTCGTAGAAGACCCATTCGAGATCGTTCCACATGCGGCTGTCGCGGCCGTGGTTGGCCGGGTCCATCAGAAAGCGTAGCGGCACTTCGAAGGCGGCGTCGACCTCCTCGGAATTCAGCGTCAGTGAAAAGTCCGGCCGCACTATTCCCAGCACCGGGGCGATCCGGTAGCCGCTGCCGGAGACGTAATCGGGCATGCGGCCAATGATCTCGACCCGATCCTGGCCAAGCCCGATCTCCTCGAATGTCTCGCGCAATGCCGCCGCCTCCGGGCTCGGATCGGTAGGATCGATCGTGCCTCCGGGAAAGGCCACCTGCCCCGAATGGCTGCGCAGCTTTTCCGCCCGCTTGGTCAGCAGAACCGTTGCATCGCGTCCATGATCGACCACCGGGATCAGCACGGCGGCATCGCGCAGCGCCTTTGCGAGCTTCAAACGCGGATGTCCCGGGTTGAAGCGATGGTCGCCATAATCGTCGGCGGCATGCGCCAGCGGCTGCGCCGCGACGCGGGCGCGAAAATCCGCGGCCGAAAACGGCGCCGGCGTCACTTGGTCCATAGTGTCACCTGGTTCATCGCGTCACCTGGTCCATCATGCCCCGGTTCATTTGGCCCCGGTCCATTTGGCCCCGGTCCATTTGGCCCCGGTCCATTTGGCGTCGCCCTCTCATGCGCTCAGCCGCTGCAGCTTTTCCGCCGGCATGATCGGATAGACCGCACCCTTCGAGCGGACGGCAAACATCCTTCGGCCGCCGACCTCGATCTCCTCGCCATGCTCGACCAATTCATACATGACCGGCCGCGCCAGCAGCGCCTCCAGCCGTCCGCGCACCAGCACATAGGGTTTCAGGCCGCCGGTTGCCTCCTCGTCGACAAAGCGCAGCGGATGCTCCGGCCCGGCCTCGACCACATCGCCGACATTGGTACGAAAGGTGATGACCTGGCCATCGCCGGTGCCGCAAACATCCATCTCGACGGCTATGAAGGGCGCGTCGACCACGCGGATGCCGACCCTTTCCACCGGCGTCACCAGGTAGGTCCTGCCGTCTTCGTCCTTGCGCAGCACGGAGGAAAACAGCTGCACCAGCGGCATGCGGCCGATCGGCGTGCCCTGGTAGAACCAGGTGCCGTCCTGCCGGATCTCCATGTCGAGATCGCCGCAAAAGGCCGGATTCCAACGATCCACCGGCGCCGGCCCGTTGCCCGCGCGGGCGGCACGCGAGATCAGCGCCTCCAGTCCGCGCGCCTCGGTCGCTGCCGTCAAACTTCCTTCACGATCGTCGGCGCGTTCTGTCATGGTCACGAAATAGTCACTGTTGTTCCGCTTGTCAGCCTAAGTCAGTGATTTAAGTTCAAAGACGGGCGCCACGCGAGGCCGAATCGCGGCACTCTGTGGCGTCGAAGCTGCAAGCCGGTATTTCCAACGAGAAGGATCGATGCTGCATGAGCGTGATGATCAAGGAAAGCCCGATCAGCGAAGAGGACATGATCGCCCTGGCCGAGACGGCGCTGGCCGACATTTCCAGGGTTCGCGAGGGCGTCGGCCGCGTCATCTTCGGCCAGGAAAGCGTCGTCGAACGCACGCTGGTGGCGCTGCTCGCAGGCGGCCATGCGCTGCTGGTCGGCGTGCCCGGCCTCGCCAAGACCAAGCTGGTCGAGACGCTGGGCATCGTGCTCGGCCTCGATTCCCGCCGCATCCAGTTCACGCCCGACCTGATGCCGTCCGATATTCTCGGCTCCGAGGTGATGGAGCAGGACGAATTCGGCAAGCGCTCGTTCCGCTTCATCTCCGGGCCGATCTTCGCGCAACTGCTGATGGCCGACGAGATCAACCGCGCCTCGCCGCGCACCCAGTCGGCGCTGCTGCAGGCGATGCAGGAATACCACGTCACCATTGCCGGTGTCCGCCATGACCTGCCGGCGCCCTTCCACGTGCTGGCGACGCAGAACCCGCTGGAGCAGGAGGGCACCTATCCGCTGCCCGAGGCGCAGCTTGACCGTTTCCTGATGCAGGTCGACATCCTCTATCCGGAAATCGAGGCGGAGCGCCGCATCCTCCTGGAGACTACCGGCATTGAGGACGCCAAGGCGCACAACGTGTTGCAGCCGGCGCGGCTGAAGGAGATCCAGACCCTCATTCGCCGCATGCCGGTGCCGGAAAGCGTCGTCGAGGCGATCCTCCAACTGGTGCGCTCGGCGCGCCCCGGCCAGGGCAATGCCGAGACCGACAAGCACGTCGCCTGGGGCCCGGGCCCGCGCGCCAGCCAGTCGCTGACACTGTGCGCCCGCGCCCGCGCCCTTTATGACGGACGGCTGGCGCCGTCGATCGACGATATCAGAGCGCTGGCCGAGCCGGTGCTGCAGCACCGCATGGCGCTGACGTTTGCCGCCCGTGCCGAGGGCACGACCGTGCGTGACGTGGTGGCGAAACTGGCAAAAGGCATCTGATGGCGCGTATAGGCGAGGCCCAGGCTCCGGCGGCGACGCGTGACGCGCTCGCCCGCGGCCGGTTGCGGGCATCGCTGGTGCCGGACCTGCTGGTCGAGGCGCGTCGCATCGTCAACACGGTGATCGCCGGCTGGCACGGCCGCCGCAAGCGCGGCATCGGCGAGAATTTCTGGCAGTTCCGGCCCTATGTCGAGGGCGACTCCTCGCGTATCGACTGGCGCCGCTCGGCCCGCGACGACCACATCTATGTGCGAGACCGCGAATGGGAGGCCGCCCATACGGTGTGGCTGTGGGCAGACCCCTCGCCTTCCATGCTCTACAAATCGACCGGCGCCACCGTCTCGAAGGAGTCCCGCGCGCTGGTGCTGGCGCTGGCCATGGCCGAGCTTCTGTCGCGCAGCGGCGAGCGCATCGCCTGGCCCGGGCTGACCGATCCGTTCACCGCCCGCAACGGCGCCGAGCGGATCGCAGCACAACTCAGCCATGCCGGCGAATTGCCGGCAAAGCCCGACCTGTCCGCCATCCGCCGCTTCTGCGACATCGTCATCGTCAGCGACTTCCTCGATCCGGTCGAGGACACTATCGCCTGGCTTGACGTGCTCGCCCGCCACGGCGTGCGTGCCCATCTGATCGAGGTCGCCGACCCGGCCGAGGAGAGATTCCCCTATGCCGGCCGCACCGAATTCACCGATCCCGAGACCGGCGACAAGCTGACCGCCGGCCGCGCCGAAACGCTGGGCGATGACTACCGACTGCTTTACATCGCCCGCCGCCAGGAACTGACCGACTGGTGCAAGCGCCTCGGCTGGAGCTTTAGCGTCAACCACACCGACCGCCTCGCCTCCGATGCGCTGGTGCGTGTCCACATGGCGATGACCGTCGATGGCAGCTCAGCCGGGAGGATCCGCGCATGAGCTGGCTGCCGCTCTCCTTCGGAGCGCCGATGGTGCTGTGGGGCCTTCTGGCCCTGCCGGTGATCTGGTGGCTTTTGCGGTTCACCCCGCCCAAGCCGCAAACTGAGGTCTTCCCGCCGCTGAAGATCCTGGCCCGCGTGCTGAAGCGCGAGGAGACGCCGCAACAGAGCCCGTGGTGGCTGACGCTGCTCAGGCTGCTGATGGCGGCCCTTATCGTTGCGGCGCTGGCCGAACCTGTCTTCAACCCGCGTGAAAGACTGCCGGCCGAGGGCACCGCTCTTGCGTTGGTCATCGACAATGACTGGGCAAGTGCCGCCGACTGGGGCCAGCGCGTCGCCACTGCCGAACGGCTGATCGCCGATGCCAGCTCCAACGACGTGCCTGTCATCATCGCCTTCACCGCCGAAAAACCGAATGCCGAGATCGGCCCGTTCGACGCCGCCACCGCGCTCGACCGGCTGCGCGCGGCAAAGCCGCGGCCGATCCCGACCGACCGCCCGGCCGTCTATGCCCGCGTCGCGACAACCCTGGAGAGCTTGCCGGGCGCCAGCGTCGCCGTGCTCGCCGATGGTCTGGCAGCGGAAGGCGACGAGGCCGCCTTCAACACGCTTCTGTCGAAGAACGCCGCCCGTGTCGTCTGGGCCGCCTCCGACCGGCCTGGCCTGATCGGCCTGACCGGCGCCGACAACCAGGTGGACGGCTTCGAGCTGACCGCCATCCGCGCGCCGGGCGATCCGGCGCCGGCTCAGGTGACCGCCGGCGCCTTCGACGACAAGGGCCGCCGCATCGCCGACGCCACGCTGACCTTCTCGCCGGGCGAATCCACCGCCACCGGCACGATGGCGGTGCCTTTCGAGCTGCGCAACGACTTCGCCTCGATCACGCTCGACGGTCAGCGGCAGGCCGGCGCCGTTCGCGTGCTCGACGAGAGTTCCAAGCGCCGCCGCGTCGGACTGCTGTCGCAGGCCGAAGCCGACCAGGCGCAGCCGCTTCTGTCGCCGCTGTACTACATCCGCCGCGCGCTGCAGCCCTTCGCCGATCTGGCCGAGCCGTCGAGCGCCGACCTTGCCGACGCCATCCCGCAGCTCCTCGACCAGAAGCCGGCGATGATCGTCATGGCCGATGTCGGCACCATTCCGCAGCAGGTGCGGCAAAGGCTGGTCGACTGGGTCGACAATGGCGGCACGCTGGTGCGATTCGCCGGCTCGCGGCTGGTCGCCGCCGGCAATGATGACGACCTGCTGCCGGTCAGGCTGCGCACCGGCGAGCGCTCGCTCGGCGGCGCGCTGTCGTGGACGACGCCGCAGCCGGTCACCGATTTTCCGAAGACCGGCCCCTTCGCCGATCTCGCTCCACCGGCCGAGGTCACCGTCACCAGGCAGGTGCTGGCCGAGCCGACGCCCGATATCGTCGAGCGCAGCTGGGCCACGCTTGCCGACGGCACGCCACTGGTGACCGGGATGAAGAAGGGCAAAGGCACGCTTGTCCTGTTCCATGTCACGCCGGAGGCGACCTGGTCGAACCTGCCGATCTCCGGCAGTTTCGTCGAGATGCTGCGCCGCATCGTGCAACTGTCGCGCAACCAGGGTGCGGCGGTCGCCAATGCCGAAGCCGCCGCCGCCTCGCTGGCGCCCTACCGCATGATATCAGCCGATGGCACGCTGGTGCCGCCGACGCCGGATGCACGGCCGCTGGTGCCGGGTGCCGGCCCGCTGCCGGTGACGTTCGAGAATCCGCCCGGCCTGTATGGCTCCGACACCGGCGTCATCGCTCACAATCTGCTCAATGCCGAAAGCCGCTTGGCGCCGCTGGTCCGTCCTCAGATCACCGTGCCGGTCACCACCGTCCAGTACGCTTTCGACGAATCGCACAATTTGAAGGGCCCGCTGGTGGCGGCAGCTCTCCTGCTGATGGTCCTTGATACGCTGGCGGTGTTCTGGATGGGCGGCCTGTTATCGCGCCGGCCGCGCCGCGCCGGCACGGCCGCCGCAACCACCGCCGCCCTGCTGATTACGCTCGGCGCCCTGGTCGGCCACACCGACATCGCCCGCGCCGACGATGCCAAACCCGGTGATGAGCGGGCGATCGAGGACATTTCGAAAACCCGGATCGGCTATGTGCAGACCGGCGACCGGAGCGTCGATTCGATCAGCCAGGCCGGGCTGGAGGGCCTGACCCGCTTTCTGATCGAGAAGACCGCGCTTGAGCCGGGGGCGCCGGCCAGCGTCGATATCTCGAAGGACCAGCTTGCCTTCTATCCGCTGATCTACTGGCCGATCGATCCTGCCGCGCCGATGCCGAGCCAGGCCGCGATCGCCCGCGTCGACGCCTATATGCAGCAGGGCGGCACGGTGCTGTTCGACACGCGCGACCAGTTCGCCACCGGCATCGGCGCGGAGCAGGCCAGCCCGGCGACGGAGCGGCTGCGCGACATCCTCGGCAACCTCAACGTGCCGGCGCTGGAGCCGGTGCCGTCGGACCATGTGCTGACCAAATCCTTTTACATCCTGCCTGAGTTTCCCGGACGCTTCGCCGGTGGCCCGCTCTGGGTCGCGGCGTCGCTCGAAGCCAGCAACACCGAGAACCGCCCGGTACGCACCGGCGACGGCGTCTCGCCGATCATGATCACCGCCAATGATCTCGCCGGCGCCTGGGCGGTCGACGAGAATGGCGACCCGCTTTTGCCGACCGTGCCGTCGGATCCGATGCAGCGCATTTATGCGCTGCGCGGCGGCGTCAACATCATGATGTACATGCTGACCGGCAACTACAAATCCGATCAGGTGCATGTGCCGGTGCTGCTCGAACGGCTGGGGCAGTAAGCCATGAACTTGTCGCTCGCCTTCGAACCGCTCATCTCCTGGCCGCTGCTCGGGCTGGTGCTGGCGCCGCTGTTGCTGCTGGCATTGGTCGGCCTGTGGTTCCGCCAGCGCGGCGCGGTCTTCCGTTTTGCCGCCCTGCTGGCGCTGACTGCTGCCCTGCTCAACCCGGTGTTGCTCGACGAAGAGCGCGAGGCGCTGAAAAGCGTCGTCGCCGTCGTCGTCGACCGCAGCCAGAGCCAGGACATTGGCGAGCGCACCAGGCAGACCGACGAGGCGCTGGCCGGGCTTCAGCAGCGCCTCGGCCGCTTCAAGCAGTTCGACGTCCGCGTCGTCGAGGCCGGCAAGTCGGAAGCCGCCGAGGAGCGCACCGAAACGCGGCTTTTCGGGGCACTTGAGAGCGCTTTCCGCGACGTGCCGCCTTCGCGCATCGGCGGCGCCATCATGATCACCGACGGCGAGGTGCATGACGCCCCAGGCGGAACGCCCGACTTCAACGCCCCGCTGCACGCGCTAATCACCGGCAACGACCAGGAAAAGGATCGCCGCATCCGCTTCGAGAATGCGCCGCGCTTCGGTCTGGTCGGCAAGCCGCTCGAAATGACCTATCGCGTCATCGGTACCAACAACGAGGCCGGCTCGGTCGATGTGCGCGTCTCGGTCAATGGCGAGCAGGTCTCGGTCGAGCGCGCCACCATCGGCCAGGCCATGCCGCTGCAGGTGACCATTCCCGGCGCCGGCCGCAACATCGTCGAACTCGCCATCGATCCCGAGCCCGACGAACTCACCGACACCAACAACCGCGCGATCGCGCTGATCGACGGCATCCGCGAGAATTTGCGCGTGCTGCTGGTCTCCGGCGAACCGCATGCCGGCGAACGCACCTGGCGCAACCTTCTGAAATCCGACGCCTCGGTCGATCTTGTCCACTTCACCATTCTGCGGCCGCCGGAAAAGCAGGACGGCACGCCGATCAACGAATTGTCGCTGATCGCCTTCCCGACGCGCGAACTGTTCGTCGAGAAGATCAAGGATTTCGACCTGATCATCTTCGACCGCTACCAGCACCGCGACGTGCTGCCGGTCCTCTATTACGACTACATCGCCGAATATGTTGAAAAGGGCGGCGCGCTGCTGATCGCGGCAGGACCCGAATATGCCGGCGAAAGTTCCATCGCCCGCACGCCTTTGATGTCGGCGCTGCCGGCGATGCCGACCGGCGAAGTCGTCGAAAAGGCCTTTTATCCGCGCCTCACCGAGCTCGGCCAGCGCCATCCGGTGACGCGCGGGCTTGACGGCTCCGCCACCGAGCCGCCGCACTGGAGCCGCTGGTTCCGCACCATCGGCGTCGAGAACCCCGGGGGCGAGGCGGTAATGAAGGGCGCCGACAACCGTCCGCTGCTGCTGCTCGACCGCAAGGGTGAAGGCCGCGTCGGCATGTTTTTGTCCGACCAGGGCTGGTTGTGGGCGCGCGGCTTCGAGGGCGGCGGCCCGCATGTCCAGCTCTATCGCCGCATCGCCCACTGGCTGATGAAGGAGCCCGAACTCGAGGAGGAGCGGCTGACTGCCGACGGCCGCGGCATGATGCTGGAAATCCGCCGCCAGACGATGAGCGACGATCCCGGCCCGGCGCAGATCATCACCCCGTCCGGCAAGGCGATGACCGTCAAGCTCGAGAGAGCCGAACCCGGCGTCTTCCTCGGCAGCATCGAGACCAGCGAGATCGGCCTCTATCAGGTCGGCAATGGCGACCTGAAAGCGCTTGCCCATGTCGGCCCGGTCAACGCACCGGAATTCACCGACGTCGTCTCCACCGAGAACCGGCTGAGAGCGCCGGCCGAGGCCACCGGCGGCAGCGTGCGCCGGCTGGCGCAATCGTCGACCCTTGGCAATCTCGCCGGCGGCGTGACGCTGCCGTCGGTCGTCCCGGTCCGCTCCACGGGCGCGGCGGCCGGCAACGACTGGATCGGCCTGCGCACCACCGACGACAGTGTGCTGAAGGCCGTCTCGCGCGTGCCGCTGTTCGGCGGGTTCCTCGGCCTCGGCCTGCTGCTGCTGGCATTGGGCTCGATGTGGTACCGCGAGGGGCGGTAGCGACGCCGATTTTCCTTCTCCCCTTGTGGGAGAAGGTGGCCGAGCCCACGGGTCTTGCCTCCGGCAAGCCCGAGGACAGGCTCCGCTCGGTCGGATGAGGGGTGTTCCAGCTTGGCAGCGACGGCACTCCGTCCAGCACCCCTCAACCGTCTTGGCGCTGCGCGCCAATCCACCTTCTCCCACAGGGGGAAGGGAAGCGGGCGCGCTACTCCTCCGGTTCCGTCGTGAACATCAGCGGGTAGCCCTTGGCCTTGCCGGCATCGGTCGCCCGAGTCGCCTTGGTCTCGGCGACGTCCCTTGTGAAGACGGCGACGACGCAGACGGCTCAGTCGCCGGGGCCAGCAAACAAAATGAGATTTCCGTCTGGATCCATAACAATGAAGTTTCTGGCACCCCAGGGTTCTTTCCTGAGGACTTAGTGAAAGGGCACCCCTGCGGCCTGAAAATTCAGAAAGAGCTGTTTAATCTCGTCTGCAGTATCGACTGTGATCCCGGCGGAGAGCAGGTGTTCACGTTGCCGTATATCGCCAACGAACACAGGTTCGCAAACCAGCCTCAGCGCGAGTTGCGCATTGTCACGTGTCACCTGTCCGTAAAATGCCGGGTCGCCGTAAACAAAGTCGACTCCGAAGCCGAGCTTGGTGGTGAAGAATTCGAACGACGCTTTGATGTCGGTGACGAACAACTGCGCTGAGGTTGAACTCAGAACGGGTGCAGGTACGGTCTGTTTTTTCTGATCTGTCATGGCTGGGGCTCCTGTCTTGAGCGCCTGCCATCCCTCGAACCCCGATTGACGCGCGATCAGTTCCTGCGCGTCGCTGAGCTTGAAATTTGCTTCCAGTACCTGATTGTCATCGAGATGCTGGAAGCGTGGCAACGCAGCCCTGATCTCGGCTGCGACCGGATAGTACCGTTCGCGGTGCCACCGCAATATTGCTTGGCCTGCTTTTTGAGGTTTTCGAGATTCGGCATGGGCGCAACTGTGGTTACAGTATAGGCGGGCATTGCCCTTTCGACGTTACACCGATGCGCCCTACGCAGCGCTGCGAACGTGCCTCGGCGATGAGCAGTTGTCAGTCACCGCACTCCGTCCAGTACCCTCAACCGTCTTGGCGCTGCACGCCAATCCACCTTCTCCCGCAGCAAGGGGAGGAGGGGAAGCCGGCACTACTCCTCCGGTTCCGTCGTGAACATCAGCGGGTAGCCCTTGGCCTTGCCGGCATCGGTCGCCCGTGTCGCCTTGGTCTCGGCGACGTCCCTGGTGAAGACGGCGACGACGCAGACGCCGCGCTGGTGCGCGGTGATCATCACCCGCCGAGCCAGGTCCTCGCTCAGCTTGAACTCGCCCTTGAGCACCGTCACCACGAACTCGCGCGGCGTGAAATCGTCATTAAGGAGGATGACCTTGTAGAGCTTCGGCCGTTCGATCTTCGGCTTCGTCTTGGTGCGGGGTTTGGTGACGATCTCAGGCATCGGAACCGGCAACTGCGCGCAAGAATTTCGCTTTTATCCTGACATGAACGAAAGCAATCGTCCATTTTGAACCGCCCGCAAACCGCCTTCCTAGCGGGGCGCCGCCGTTCACAAGTCCATGCCTTATGTGGGACCGCCGCTAAGCCGCGCAGAGACCGCGAAGAAACGATACGGGCCGTTTCGTTTAGAAATAGCTACCGCCGCAACACCGCCGACAACACATCCCTGATGCCGATGGCGCCGACGAAGCGCGACTGGTCGTCGAACAGCGCCACCGGTGCGGTCTGCGAGCGGTGCATGGCCAGCATCACCGTCTTCAGCGAGGTGCCGGGATTGGCCCAGAATACCTGCGTCGTCTCCTCCGGCTGCGCCTCGACATCGGCGCACGACACCCAGAACGCCGGCTTGCCATCGCGCTCGGCCGCCGCCACCAGCCCGTGCTCATCGATCTTGAAACGCGTCGTCTTGCGGCGGTCGAGCCACACCCAGCCGTCCTCGCCGTGGTCGAGATCACGGCGGTCGCGCATCACGTTCCAGGCAGTCAGCACCGAGAGCGGATTCACATTGGCGATGAAGTCGCGGACATAGTCGTTGGCGGGGCGCAGCACGATGTCTTCCGGCGCGCCGGTCTGCACGATGCGCCCGCCTTCCATGATGGTGATGTGGCTGCCGATCTTCAGCGCCTCCTCGAGATCGTGGCTGACGAAGACGATGGTCTTCTTCAGCTCGGCCTGAAGCTGCAGCAATTCGTCCTGCAGCTTGGTCCGGATCAGCGGGTCGAGCGCCGAGAACGGCTCGTCCATCAGCAGGATCGGCGCTTCGGTGGCAAACGCGCGCGCCAGCCCGACGCGCTGCTGCATGCCGCCGGAAAGCTCGTGGGCGTATTTCGACGCCCACTGGTCGAGGCCGACGAGCTTCAACTGGCGGTCGACGCGCGCCTTGCGCTCGGCTTCGGGCACGCCGGAAAGCTCGAGCCCAAAGCCGACATTTTCCGCGACGGTGCGCCAGGGCAGAAGGCCGAACTGCTGAAACACCATGGCGACCCGCGTCTGTCGGATGTGGCGCAGCGTGGCGGCGTCGCAGGTTGCGACATCGACCATGCGGTCGCCGTCCTTGACCATGACGTTGCCGCGCGCCGGCACGTTGAGCAGGTTGACGGCGCGCAGCAGCGTCGATTTGCCGGAGCCGGAGAGGCCCATCAGGACGGAAATCTCGCCCTCGTTGACGGTCAAATTGGCACCGGCGCAGCCGAGCACGGCGCCGGTCTTCTCCAAAATTTCCTGACGCGTTGCGCCCCTGTCGACGAGCGCCAGCGCTTCCTTGCGCGCCGCGCCGAAGACGATGTCGACATTCTTGAAATCGACCGCAGCGCTCATTTGGCGGCTCCCGTGCCGATGCGGCTGATGCGGTCGAGGATGATGGCGAGCACGACGATGGCGAGGCCGGCTTCGAGGCCGAGCGGGATGTTGACCGAGTTCAGCGCGCGCACCACCGGCTTGCCCAGGCCGTTGGCGCCGATGAGCGCAGCGATCACCACCATGGAGAGGCAGAGCATGATGCACTGCGTCAGGCCCGCCATGATGGTCGGCAGCGCCGCCGGCAGCTCGACTTTCCACAGCAGCTGGCGTTTCGTCGCGCCGAAGGCTTCGCCGGCCTCGATCATCGGTTTCGGCACCGAGGTGATGCCGAGATGCGTCAGGCGGATCGGCGCGGGAGCGGCGAAGATGACGGTGACGATGAGGCCGGGTGCGATGCCGAGGCCGAAGAGAATGAGCACCGGGATCAGGTAGACGAAGGTCGGCATGGTCTGCATCAGGTCGAGGACCGGCTGGAGATAGCGGTAGCCGCGCTCGTTATGCGCCGCCCAGATGCCGATCGGCACGCCGATGGCCATCGAGGCCGCAGCGGCGCCCACGACCAACACCAGCGTCTCGACGGTTTCCTGCCAGAGATCCTGGTTGACGATGAAGAGCAGGCCGAGCGCGACGGCAAGCGCCAGCTTCCATGATTTCTGCAGGTACCAGGCAAGCCCGGCTATGGCGGCGACCAGGAGGACCGGGGGGACGAGCAGCAAAAGATCGACGAGCCCGTCGAGAACGACGGTGAGCCCGTCGGCGATACTGTCGAAAAACCACTCGAAATTGGTGGTCAGAAAGTCGAAGAAGGTCTTGCCCCACCGCCCGATCGGGATCTTGAAGCTCGAAATCAGTTGCGAAACCGGATCCATGGCAAATGTCCCCTCATTCTTCTTCACCTCTCCCCTGACGGGGTGGGCCGAACCGCGCAGCCGAGCCGGGTGGGATGGTCACGGTTATGCTCCGTTCCGAACCATCCCAACCGCGGCGCGTGCCGCGCCGAACCTCCCACACGGGGGAGGTGTAAGTTTGCTACGAACCCAGTGCGGTTTTCACCGCGGCCGCGGCGTCGCCGCCGTCGAAGGTCGTCACGCCGGCGAGCCATGGCGTCATCGCGTCCGGATTGGCCTTGAGCCATTCGGTGGCCGCGGCTTTCGGGTCGGCGCCGTCATTGAGGATCGCACCCATGATCTCGTTTTCCATCTTGAGCGAGAACACCATGTTCTTGAGCAGCGCGCCGACGTTCGGGCATTCGGTGGTGTAGCCGGCCCGGACATTGGTGGCGACGGTCGCGCCGCCGAAATTCGGGCCGAACACCTCGTCGCCACCCGACAGATAGGCCATCTTGATGTTGGCGTTCATCGGATGCGGCTCCCAGCCGAGGAAGACCACGTCTTCGCCCGATGCGGCCGCCTTCTGCACCGCCGACAGCATGCCGGCTTCGGAGCTTTCGACAAGCTCGAAATCCTTCAGGCCGAACTTGTCGGCGGCGATCATGTCGAGGATCAGGCGGTTGCCGTCATTGCCGGCTTCGATGCCGTAAATCTTGCCGTCGAGCTTGTCCTTGAATTTGGCGATATCGGCGAAATCCTTCAGACCGGCATCATAGGTGTGCTGTGGAACGGCGAGCGTATATTTCGCGCCTTCCAGGTTGGTCACGACCGTCTCGACCGACTTGTCTTCGAGATAGGGTTTTATGTCGGCTTCCATGGTCGGCATCCAATTGCCAAGGAAGACGTCGACGTCCTTGTTCTTCAGCGAGGTGTAGGTGACCGGAACCGACAGCACCTGCACGTCGGGCTCGTAGCCGAGCGCTTCGAGGATGACGCTGGCGGTAGCGGTGGTGGCGGTGATGTCGGTCCAGCCGACATCGGCAAAACGCACCGGCTTGCAGCTTTCCGGCTCGGCGGCGAGTGCACCGCTCGCCGAAAGAAATGCCGCCAGACCGAAGCCGGCGGCGAGTAGTTTCATACGCGACATCTGTATTCTCCCATTGTGATCTGTCGGCGAAGCGAAATTGCGGATTTGTCTCCGCCTTGTTTCGTCAGCCAAACACCATTCTGGTGCGGTTTCAAGCGATAAGACAATCGCGATCAACGGCGCGGGCTGGCCGACCAGCGACAGATTCGCCGCTTTTCCGGTGGCCAGGCGCTTTTCCGGTGGAACGTCGGGACGCCCCCCCCGCGTTGGGACAACTCGGCTTAAAGAGGCGGCATGGCCAAGCTGTACTTCCACTATGCGACGATGAATGCCGGCAAGACGACGATGCTGCTGCAGGCCTCCTACAATTACCGCGAGCGCGGCATGATGACGATGCTGTTCGTCGCCGGCCACTACCGCAAGGGCGACACCGGGCTGATCTCGTCGCGCATCGGCCTGGAGGCGGAGGCTGAGATGTTCCGCGACGGCGACGACCTGTTCGCCAGGGTCGCCGAGCATCACGACCACACGACCGTGCATTGCGTCTTCGTCGACGAGGCGCAGTTCCTCGAAGAGGAGCAGGCGTGGCAGCTTGCCCGCATCGCCGACCGGCTGGACATCCCGGTGATGTGCTACGGCCTGCGCACGGATTTCCAGGGCAAGCTGTTTTCCGGCTCGCGCGCGCTCCTGGCGATAGCAGACGATCTGCGCGAGGTGCGCACCATCTGCCGCTGCGGCCGCAAGGCGACGATGGTCGTGCGCCTCGGCGCGGACGGCAAGGTGGCGAGACAGGGCGAACAGGTGGCGATCGGCAAGGATGTTTATGTCTCGCTCTGCCGCCGCCATTGGGAAGAGGAAATGGGCCGCGCCGCGCCCGACGATTTCATCGGCTTCACCAAGGCCTGAGCAGCGCCGTCGGCGACGCTGCCGATCTCCCCCCTTGCGGGCCCTTGCGGGGGAGATCGGGTGCGGCTTCGGCTTTTCGCCAATCACCAGCGGTGGAAGGCAGGCCGATGGGGTCGGGTTTTGTTTGAGGTATCGCGGCATCTTCCGCCTTTCCTTCCCCCCTTGCCATACATATATTCGCGGCGTTCGCGACACGAACAATTGCCGAAGCGGGAGGCTCCTATGGCGACATTGCAGAATTTCGATGCCGAAATTGCCAAGACCAATCAGGTCGTGCAGGACATGCGCACCAAGATCGAGCAGTCCGGCGCCGTGCTCGACACGCTCGCCAGGACCGACAGGAAGATCGGCGACGCCAATTTCGACCTCGAGAATGCCCGCATCGAGGATGTGCTGAAGCAGCAGAAGGTGATGGAAGGCAACATCGCCGACCTGATCATCGGGCTGGAGGACGCCACCAACGTCTTCGGCGCCGAATTCGAGAGCATGAAGAACTACACCGGCTGGGAAAGCTTCGTCGGCATATTTTCCGACCAGAGCAAGCAGCGCATGCGCACCGACCGCGTCCGCAACATGTCGCTGGCCGGCAATCTGCAGGAGCTTCTGGCGAAATCCGACACCATCGTCGGCATCCTCAAGGCGCAGAAGCAGATCCTCGACCAGCGTTACAAGACCTCCGAGGCCAGCCTGTCGCAGGTGATCGAGCGCCGCAAGGCAACCATGTCGAATCTCGAGACCGTGCAAAAGCGCATCGAGGAGCTCAATCCGATGCTGCTCGACATCGAGAACAAGATCGCCGCCTCGACCAGCCAGAAGGAGCGCACCGAGCTTGAGGGCGAGCGTTCGAAACTGGCAACCGAGTACAACGAGAAGCAGGCCAAGGAGCAGGAACTGCTGGCCGAAAGCCAGACGCTGGAGCGCTACACCTCGATGTTCCAGACCTTCGTCGATTCGCTCAACAACCAGATCGCGGCGCAGTCGACGCTGATCAACAAGCTGACCATCGATACCGAGCAGCGCATCGTGCTCTACAAGGCCCTGGAAGATTCGCTGAAGACCGCCGCCCAGCAGGACGTCGCTCACAAGATCAACACGCTGGGCAGCCAGGTCGACAACACCGCCGAGGAAACCATGGCCGGCATCGGCGCGGCCTCGCAGAAGCACATTGGCGATCTCCTCGAAATGCACGAGAAGAACATGGTGGCGACCGCCGACATCCAGCGCCGCAAGAAGCTGGCCGACGATGCCTTTGCCCGCCGCTTCGACGACGTGCTGAAAAAGCACAATGCGGCAAACTACGTGCAGTCGTAATTGCTGCATATCTCCCAAGGGCTGGCTGCATGACCCCCGAAAACGAAGCCGCAACGCGGTATTTCTCGGCGATCACCGCGGCACTCAGCGGCCTCGAAGTGTTCATGCGCGACGATCGCTCGCCGCTCTACCGGCACGGCATCGTCGCCAAGATCGTCGCCGAATACATTGCGCGGCTCGACAACTCGTTTTCCTGCTGGCGCAACCGGCTGGGCTTCATGGAGACATTCCGCATCTCGCGCGCCGAAAGCGGCTTTCCGGTCTTCCAGAACGTGCTCGAACTTGAAAACGACCGCCGCCAGGCCAATACGCGTCTCGCCAACATACCGCTGGCCGACGAGTTGCGCGAGGAAATGGCCGACTTCATCCTGCGCCACAAGGAATTCCCCGAGGCGCTGCAGAAGTCGATGGCCGAGCGGCTCTATCTGGAAGGCGTCAGGAGCGAGACGACCTTCGGGCCGTTCACCTTGGCGCAGACGGCAAAAGTCTCGGTCAATCCGAAGACCAGGCGGCCTTACTACCTCGCCCATTGGGCAGCCTTCGACGGCAGCGCCAACCTGCCGCTGGTCTACATGGTGACGGTCGAGGATTCCTCCGAAGAGATGATCGGGCAGCTTGTCGACCGAAATGGCAAGCTCAACGAAAAGGTCGACATTCCGCTTCCGGTTGAAGGACTGCTCAATCCCGAGCTTGCCCACCGCTTCGACGACTTCACCGAGAAGAACTCCGCCTATACTCTGTCGCCGGCTACGATCGCGGTCAACCTCGACAAGGATTTCGAGCAACTCCACCCCAAGCAGCTGCGCCGCGTCGTGCTCGGGCCTTTCTATTCGGCCGGGATCACCGACAACAATTCGACGGTGACCGACATTCTGGACAAGGTGCGCAAGCCGGAAAACGCCTGGCTGCTGACCTGGACCATCCAGGAGGTTTATTCGAAATCCGAAAAGCCAGGTCGCAAGGGGTTGTTTTCGAGCGAGAAGGCGACGCAGGAATTCTTCATCGACACCGACGATCTGGAGGCGGCGCGACAAGGCGTGTCGAGCTACGAGAAGCACGCGCTGATCCCGCATGAGGCCTATCAGGCGCTCTACGCCGCCGGCGAGGCGCAGAAGATCTTTTCCGGCTACAAGGTCCACATCCTGTCCAAAGGACAGGTCATCAGTGACGTCTGACAGTCAAACCGCGGAGCATCCTTCATGGACACCGGCCTGACCACGATTTCGGAAGCGGCAATCGAAAAGCACCGCGCCACCGCGCAGAGCTTCATCACCCGCATCGTCGTGCTGGAGGACCCGTCGCGGGAATCCGGTACCGCACTGGCCGGCACCAACCGCCGCTTCGTCTCGACCGTCTCGGTCGGCTCGGTGCGCCGCACGCGCGAGGTCGAGCTTTCCAAGACCGTCGCCGCCGTCCATCCCGACGACCAGCTGCTGAGCATTGCACAGCACATGCTGCTTTATCGCACCCGGCGCGGGCTGGCGATCGCGCTGGCCATCGCCGATGTCTTCGCCGAAGGCTCAGATCTCGAGAGCCTGAAGGCGAAAAACGCCCGCGCGCCGCTCGAAGGCGACGAGGCCGCCGCCTTCAAGAAGCTGCTGTCGGCCTCGGCCTATATTTCGGCCTTCAGCCTCGCCTCCTATCTGTTCCAGCTGATCGACAGCGACGGCGAGGCGCCGAACGACACGCCCGAGCCGGACTTTTTGTTCGACACGCCGCAGGACGCGGTGAAATCGATCGTAGCCGGCCTCGACAGGGCAATAGCAGGCGCGAAGGACGACGCCGATCTGATGACCCGGGCGCGCGCATTCGCCCGTGTCGTCATCGACGGGCTTTTGGCGCGAAAGGGCCGCTTCGACGGCATTGGTCCGTTTGAGAATGCGCATATCCGCATCGACGTCGACGACTTCACCCTCGACGGCTTCGACGTCGCGCCGGGCAAGCGGTCGAAGCCGCTGGTGATGACCTTCAAGAAGCCGGAAGAGGTCGTCGGCAACCACATCGCCAAATACCAGTCGGTCAAGCTCGCCAAGATGCTGATGGCATACGATTTCGAGCGCGAGCTGAACCCGTTTGTCGAGCTCGGCGGCTTCCTGTTCACCTTCATCGGCGACGGCGCGCCCGGCACCGGCAAGACGACGCTGATCCAGATGATCGCCGGTCTCGTCAACGGCTACTGCCAGGTCGCCGGCTATCCCTTCGCCTACGAGAATTTCGGCGTCGACCAGATCTCCTCCTACCAGGGCAAGTCGGGCCAGAACTGCCGCCAGTTCATCAACAATGTGCTGAACTCGCGCGTCATCGGCTTCGGCACCCTCGACGATATCGACCAGGTGGCGGCCCGCCGCTCCGACGATCGCGCCTCGGCCGGCCAGCAGGAAATCACCGGCGTCCTGATGGACGCATTCGGGGGTGCGGCCACGGTGGTGCGCGGCAACTGCTCCTTCGGCATGTTCTCCAACTATCCCGAAAACGTCGACGACGCGCTGCGCCAACGCGCCGGCGCCCGCTGGCTGGTCGATGGGCCCCAAACGCGCGACGACTATATCGACATCTTCGTGCTGCTCGCCGGCAAGAACCACAAGATCCCGCTCGGCGACCACAAGCTCTATGCCGCCCAAGAAATCCAGCGCGCGGTGATGGAGGCCTATGAAGAGCACGAGAAGCCCAGGGAAGACGGGCTGATGAAGGTCTATGAGCGCTACATGAAGGAGAACGGCGCGCCGAAGTCGATGGCCGACATCGGCACCTATCTGCACATGATCAAGGAGGCCGAGCCGCGCTTCACCGGCCGCGCCATCAAGAATGTCACCGATGCGATCAAGATGCGCGCCATGGACATCGAGTTGCCGGACGAATGGTTCGAGAGGCCTGAAGTCTTCATGCACAAGAGCTACGACGACAAGAAGGCGATGATCGAGGAACTGCGCGGCCCGTTCTCGATGGACATGGTCATGCAGGAGGTCAACCGCTACGCCGACTCGGAGTTCCGCTATTCCGACAAGTCAGACGACGCCGCAGTGACCAAGATGATCCGCGACACCCGCCTGCGCGACCGCGCGGTCCGCGAGATCGAGGAGCTGAAGAAGAAGGGCCTGTGGAATGCGTGAGACGCGCCGACGCTCCCTTCTCCCCTTGTGGGAGAAGGTGTCGCCGAAGGCGACGGATGAGGGGTGCTCCAGCTTGGCGCCGATGGCGCTCCGTCCAGCACCCCTCATCTGTCTCGGCGCTGCGCGCCGATCCACCTTCTCCCACAAGGGGAGAAGGGATGCCCGCGCCCCTCATCCGCCCTTCGGGCACCTTCTCCCCGTGAACGGGGAGAAGAGATAGATGAGCCCCGCCAGGAAGTCCGACCTTTTGCGCGAGAACGAGCTGATCTATGGCCGGCTGCTGACCATCGACGAGCCACATCTGATCCAGCGCTACAACAAGGCTTTGGTCGCCTTCGGCCTGAAGCCGACGAAGCTGAAGAGCTTCGAGATCGACCGCACCGGCTTCTCGCCGCAAGTGGCCGAGGAATGCGGCGACTACAGCTACCTCGATCCCAACGAGATCAATCGCCGCTTCATCCTCCTGACGCCGTCGCAGGTCGACCTGCCGGTGGTCCACACCGCCTTTTCCAACACCTCGCAGCTGATGTTCGAGTTCATGTCGACGAACCAGCGCGCCATCGACGCGCTGACCATCAAGGATGTCATCTACGGCGAGATCGAGGATTCGGTCCCCAAGGTCGACGACATCGAGGACCTGCTGTCGATCAACCAAGTCGAGTTCAAGGTGCTGTCGGCGGAGGACGTGCTCGGCAAAGCCGCCGAACTCGGCAAGCTCGTCGACCGGTTGAAGCAGGAGCCGGACGCCTGGCGCGACAGCGCCATGCTCACCCGCATGGTCGAGCTTGCCAAGATCTGCGGCGACATCCGCGAGAACGCGCTGGTGCCGGATCAGGTGATCTTTCGCCACAGCGCCTATTGGACCAGCCATTTCGGCGGGCTCTATGTGTTCATCGACCCCGACATGACGACGGTGATCAGCGACCCGGCAGCACCCGGCTTCCGCCGCTCGCGGCCGTGGCAGGTGAGCTACCTCTCGATCAATGATGCCGACAGGGTGTTCAAGTTCCTTGCCGCGACCGGCCGCATCGAACTGCCGCGGGCCTCGTGGATCGAAACATCAGGCTATCTCGAGCACCGCGCCGAAATGGTGGTGCGGGCGCTGATCCGCGACGCCGAGCCCGACCGCAACCTGACCGACGTCGACAAGGTCTGGCTGCAGACCTGGATCCACAGCCATGCCGACCTGATCACCAGGGACGGAAATTTTCCCTTTCTCAACGCCGCCAAGCGCGAGATCGCTCACCTCGGCTATCTCAAGATCGAGGACGTGTTCCCGCAGCAGCGTTTCCTGACGATCCGGGCCAAGCCCGGACATCCCGACGCCTGGCTGACCAACCAGTTGATCTCGGATTTCGTGCCGCAGGACTTCGTCTCGCGCTACGTCTTCAACAAACCGGGTTTTTACAGGGACTATGACGGCTTCAGCGACGCTTGGCGATCGCATGTTGTGGACGTTCTGAAAACCACATATCTGAAAGACAAGGTGGCGTTTCGCACACGCCTCTACGGCCTTACCGATTGAATGCCTAACCTTATCGAATACTTGGCTGACTGACGAGGGGTGACATCGCCATGCTTGATCCGATCGTGAACTTCTTCACACGGATGTTCCAGTGGATCGGCCGCGGCATCGGCTTCGCCGTCGGCGTGATCCTGTGGCCGTTCCTGTGGGCCGGGCGCTGGTATACGCAGCGCGGCTGGATCCTGAAGGCGGTGCTCGGCCTCGCTCTGCTCATGCTGATCGGCCTCTACGGCTATTTCATCTGGAACACGCAGGTCTGGAGCAATTTCAATCCCGCCTATGCGGAAGCATATAGGTTCACGCAGCCGGCCGGAACCACGCCGGCACAGCCCGCTCCTTCCGCCACCGGGGAAACCGCTGGCGTCGAGGGAGAGGTCAAGACCTGCACCCACTCGGCCATTGTCCAGGTTACGGCCGATCTCATCGATTTCAACGTCAACAAGAATGCCTGGATCTCGTCGATGATACTCTACAAGCTCGGGCTCTTCGGCATGGACTGGGACCGCACGCCGTTTCTCGACAACAAGGCCTCCTTCCAGCGCGGGGTCAATCAGGCCATCCGGCGCACCACGGTCGAGCTTGTCGACACGCTGGGCCGCGTCCGCGGCACCAGCCAGATCGACCAGAACCTGCAGGATGCGCGCGGCGCGATCACCTTCGACGAGGAAACCTGGTACTTCGGCCTCAGGCCCTTTGGTCCGAAAACCCCGACGCCGAGTTTCTATCGCACGGCGGCGAGCAGCCTTCGCGCCTTCAACGACCGGCTCATGAAATGCGAGGTTGTCTTCAACGCGCGCGCCGACAATCTGTTGCAGTTCGTCGACCGGATCGCGAGTGACATAGGCTCGACGTCGGACCTGATCCGCGACCGCTCGCAGAACTTCAACAGCGGCTGGTTCGACACGCGCGCTGACGACCGCTTCTGGTTCGCCTACGGCCAGCTCTACGGCTATTACGGCATCCTGACGGCGGCGCATCACGATTTTCAGCAGATCCTCGACAATCGCGGCCTCACGCCGCTGTGGAACAGCGTGGAAGGCCAGCTCAAGGCAGCGCTCGCCATCCAGCCTCTGATAATCTCCAACGGCCGCGAGGATGGCTGGATCATGCCCACCCACCTCACCACGATGGGTTTTTATGTGCTTAGGGTTCGATCGAACCTCGTCGAGGTCAGGTCCGTCCTGGATCGGTGAAGCAAGCGAATGGTGAAAGACGCCTTGGCTTGAATCACCGCTGGCCCTGGTCGAGATCGGCAACGTCCTGTCGCAGCAGTTCGGCTGCGCATCTCCGGGAGCGGAACCTGATCGTCTCGCCGTCGTTCAACCGTGGGCGGCAGCCAGCGAGGACACGCGATGGATATCCGCGAAATTGCTCGAAATCTCTATGCCACGATCGATGCGCGGGACTGGGATAGACTGGCCGGTCTGGTCTCTCCGGATCTCGCCGTTCACCTCGCCAGCGCCAATCCGATCGGCTTTGATGACTGGCGAAAATCCCTGACCGAATTCTTTGTTGGTTTCCCGGACGGCCATCACGTCATCGACGACTATGTCGGCGATGCCGACAGGGTGGTCACGCGCGGTCGCTTTCAGGGCACGCACACCGGCACCTTCCACGGCGTCGCACCGAGCGGAAATTGCGTCTCGGTTGGTGTGATTAACATTGATCGCGTCGAGAACGGCATCGTGGTCGAACATTTCGGCCAGCTTGACGGCTTGGGGCTGATGCACCAGATCGGCGCATTCTAGCGCCACCGCTCGAAGCGCCGACCGGCGTTCCAACCCTGTCGCATTCCGTGCATTCCGCGGCTGTTTTGAGACGGCAGGACGGCGCGTGCTCTGGCTTCTATACGGCGCGACAACCCGCGAAGATCCGGGTCAGGTCGACCAGGAGCCGTCTTTCTCTATAGGAAACATAGTTGCATGCAAGTTGACGCCACGGCAGCGACAGGGGTAGAACGTGCCCTCGCCTGCAGCGCCAGGCTGTTCCGAACAGGCTTGCGACCACACTGATCAAACCCGTCCCCTCCACCGTCCAATCCAGAGGAAAGCCGCCATGGCCGAAGTGAAGTCCGACATCGAGATCGCGCGCGCCGCCGACAAGAAGCAGATCCAGGCGATCGGCCAGAAGATCGGCATTCCAAGCGAGCATCTTTTGCCTTACGGCCACGACAAGGCGAAGATCTCGGCCGAGTTCATCAAGTCGGTGAAGGCAAACAAGGACGGCAAGCTGATCCTCGTCACCGCCATCAACCCGACGCCGGCCGGCGAAGGCAAGACGACGACGACGGTGGGCCTCGGCGACGGTCTCAACCGCATCGGCAAGAAGGCCATCGTCTGTATCCGCGAGGCCTCGCTCGGGCCGAATTTCGGCGTTAAGGGCGGCGCTGCCGGCGGCGGCTATGCGCAGGTCGTGCCGATGGAGGACATGAACCTCCACTTCACCGGCGATTTCCATGCCATCACCACGGCGCATAATTTGCTTTCGGCGCTGATCGACAACCACATCTACTGGGGCAACGAACTCGGTATCGACATCCGCCGCGTCGTCTGGCGCCGCGTCATGGACATGAACGACCGCGCACTGCGCGAGATCATTTGCTCGCTCGGCGGCGTCGCCAACGGTTTTCCGCGCGAGGGCGGCTTTGACATCACCGTCGCCTCGGAGGTCATGGCGATCCTGTGCCTCGCCACCGACCTGAAGGATTTGGAAAAGCGCCTCGGCGACATCATCGTCGCCTATCGCCGCGACAAGTCGGCCGTCTATGCCCGCGACCTCAAGGCCGACGGCGCCATGGCCGTGCTGCTCAAGGACGCCATGCAGCCCAACCTCGTGCAGACGCTGGAGAACAACCCGGCCTTCGTCCATGGCGGCCCCTTCGCTAACATCGCGCATGGCTGCAACTCGGTCGTCGCCACCACGACGGCGCTGAAACTTGCCGACTATGTCGTCACCGAAGCCGGTTTCGGCGCCGATCTCGGTGCCGAAAAGTTCTTCGACATCAAGTGCCGCAAGGCCGGCCTGAAGCCGGCGGCCACGGTCATCGTCGCCACCGTGCGCGCCATGAAGATGAATGGCGGCGTCAAGAAGGAAGACCTCGGCAAGGAGAACGTCGAGGCGGTGAAGAAGGGCTGCGCCAATCTCGGCCGTCACATCGAGAATGTCAGGCAGTTCGGCGTGCCTGCGGTGGTCGCCATCAACCATTTCTATTCCGACACCGACGCTGAAATCAGGGCGATGAAGGACTACGTCGCCTCGATGGGCGAAGAGGCGATCCTGTGCAAGCACTGGGCCCACGGCTCGGCCGGCATCGAGGAACTCGCCAACAAGGTGGTGACACTCGCCGAATCCGGCTCCTCGCAGTTTGCGCCGCTCTATCCCGACGCCATGCCGCTGTTCGAGAAGATCAACACCATCGTCCAGCGCATCTATCGCGGTTCCGAAGCGATCGCCGACAAATCGGTGCGCGACCAGCTCCACGCCTGGGAGCACGCCGGCTACGGCAATTTGCCGGTCTGCATGGCCAAGACGCAGTACTCGTTCTCGACCGATCCGAACCTGCGCGGCGCGCCGACCGGCCACACCGTGCCGGTGCGCGAGGTCAGACTGTCTGCCGGTGCCGGCTTCATCGTCGTCATCTGCGGCGAGGTCATGACCATGCCCGGCCTGCCCAAGGCGCCGTCCTCGGAGAAGATATTCCTCAACGAGATGGGCCAGATCGAAGGCCTGTTCTGAGGGCTCGCTGCCCCTCACCCTTGCCTCAGCTTCGGCGACTGGCTGATCGACCAGCGCGTCGACCAATTCTCAATGTCGGCGCCGCCCCTCATCTGCCTGCCGGCATCTTCTCCGTGAACGGGGAGAAGGGGCTGGCCGCAACCTCGGCACGCATTCTGCAACGCTGTAGATTGGCGAAATCGGCGATGACGGCATCTTTCTCCCTTTCACTACACGGGGAGAAATGCCCGGCAGGGCAATGAGGGGCGGCGCTGATTTCAACAATTGTCCTTGGTTAAGGAACGCGGGAGACGCCTGAACATCTAAGTTCGCCTAAGCGGCGTTGCGTGCCAGCGCGCGCTGGTTGGAGGCGTAGGGCGTATCGCGCTCGGGCAGCACGCCGGTCTTCAGGCAGTCGATCCATTCGGCGGTCTTGAGAACGGCGGCGAAGCGCGACTGCAGGACAACCGTCACCACGCGATGGATGTCCTCGGCCGAGGCGTAGCCGGCGCTGTTGGCATAGGGCAGCGACCCCGTTGCATCCGACAGGAACTCGACCGCAAAGCCCATATGGACGGCGTGGATGACCGTCGACAGATCGCAATTATGCGTCATGTAGCCGATGACCGTAATCGTATCGATAGCGTTGGCGCGCAGCCATTCCTCGAGGTCGGTGCCGGTGAAGGCGCTTGGCAAGGTCTTTTCGATGTAGTGGTCGCGGTTTCGCCTCGCGATCTCGGGATGCAATTCTGCGCCATGGCTGCCCTTGGCGAAGACCGGTGATGTTTCCGGCGCCAACTGCTTGACGACCACCACCTTGACGCCTGCCTCGGCGGCCGCGTCCATGGCGCGCGCCACATTGGCGACGGTGTCGCGGAAGGGCGGGTGCTTGATGGCGAGATTGCCGCCGTCATAGTCGTTCTGAACGTCGACGACGATGAGGGCACGGCGTGGCGCTTTGCCTTTGGCTGAGTCCGACATGGAGTTTTCCTTTCCCGTTGACATTGACGGGTCGAGGATAGACTCGGCATCGGTCCGCAAAAGTGTCCCGATTGACATAGTTCGAAATAATTGGGACATTCGGGTCCAACGCCTCATTGGTGCTCATCATGGCCGATCCGATCGTTGCCGCCATCGCCTTCGATGGCATCAGCCCGTTCCACCTCTCCGTGCCCTGCCTTGTATTCGCAGAGGATCGCACGACGCTCGGCCTGCCGCGCTTCGAGTTCCGGGTCTGCGCGATTGAGGACGGGCCGATCCGCACCGATGCGGGGCTGACCATCAGCGTCCCGCACGGGCTTTCCGCGCTTGATGACGCCGACATCGTCATCTTGCCCAGCTGGAAGAACCTCGAAGTCCCACCGCCGGCGGCACTGATCGAGGCGCTGCGTCGCGCGCACCGGCGCGGCGCGCTGATTGTCGGATTGTGCTTGGGAACGTTCGCTGTTGCGGCGACCGGCCTGCTTTCGGGGCGGCGAGCCGCGACGCACTGGGCTTTTTCCGACCAGCTGCAGGCCCTCTATCCCGACATTCTCGTCGAGCCGGAGATGCTCTACATCGACAATGGCGATGTCGTGACCTCGGCCGGTGTCGCCGCCGGGCTCGACTGCTGTCTCCACATCATACGGGCTCGCTATGGCGCGGAGGCGGCACTCCGGCTTGCCCGGCAGATCGTGCTTTCTCCGCATCGGCAGGGCGGGCAGGCGCAGTTCATAGAACGTCCAATCGCCAGGACCGGCAATGCCGACCGCTTCACCCAGGCGCTCGACACCGTGCGCAAGACGTTGCACGGGACGCACAGCCTCGACAGTGTCGCCGCTACCGCCGGCCTCACCCGCCGGACATTCACGCGCCGGTTCCAGAAAACAATCGGCACCAGCTTCGGCGACTGGCTGACCGACCAGCGCGTCGCGCTGGCGCAGCGGCTGCTGGAAGTAACGGAAAAATCGATGGACACGGTTGCCTTCGAGGCCGGGTTCGGCAGCGCCACCTCGCTGCGCCAGCATTTTTCGGCGCGGCTCAGGACCACGCCCGCGCAGTACCGGCGCGAATTCTCGAAGAACGTTCAGGAGCGCGTGGCGCAGGCGCCGAGGTGAGGCAATCGCTTCAGGTCTGGCGCTGCCCCTCATTGCCCTGCCGGGCATTTCTCCCCGTATAGTGACGGGGAGAAAGACGCCGTCTCCGACGATTTCGCCAACTGTCAGCGTTGCAAAAGGGGTGCCGAGGTTGCGGCCAGCCCCTTCTCCCCGTCACCATACGGGGAGAAGATGCCGGCAGGCAGATGAGGGGCCGCGCCGACGCCGATTGCCATCCAACAGGCTGTCTTTTCTCTGCTCTCTATCCTGCGCTCGCTTCGGGCCACGGTGATCCGTCCTGCTACGCCTCTGGTCAAATGCCGAACCTATGCTAGCCTGCCCCGGC
Source organism: Mesorhizobium sp. WSM4806 (assembly GCF_055811635.1). Lineage (NCBI taxonomy): Bacteria > Pseudomonadati > Pseudomonadota > Alphaproteobacteria > Hyphomicrobiales > Phyllobacteriaceae > Mesorhizobium > Mesorhizobium sp. WSM4806. The sequence continues at coordinate 198,280 of NZ_JBVVQZ010000007.1, forward strand.
TGGGCTGTCCCAGGCCGTGTGATCGAGGGGCCAATCATGCTGTACATTCTTGCACTTCTCATCGGCGTCGTTGCCGGTCTTCGCGCCATGACCGCGCCTGCCGCCGTCGCCTGGGGGGCCTGGCTCGGCTGGCTGCCGGTCGCCGGAACCTGGGCCAGCTTCATGGGCCACTGGATCGCCGTCGGCATCTTCACAATCCTGGCCATTGCCGAACTGGTCACCGACCAGTTGCCATCGACGCCGAGCCGCAAGGTGCCGCAGCAGTTTGGCGCGCGCATCGTCGTGGGCGCCTTCACCGGCGCGGTGATCGGCGCGACCGGCGGCGCCACCGTCGGCGGCCTGATCGCCGGCGCTATCGGCGCGGTTATCGGCACGCTGGGCGGTGCAGAGCTGCGCAAACGCCTGGCCCTGGCTTTCGGCAAAGACCCGCCCGCCGCCTTCATCGAAGACGCGGTGGCGATCGTCGGCGGCCTGCTGATCGTGGCGGCGGTGGCATGACGGCAAAGCCATTCGACGCCATCATCGTCGGCGCCGGACAGGCCGGCCCGCCGCTCGCCGGCCGGCTGACGGCGGCTGGCATGAGCGTGGCGCTGATCGAGCGCAAGCTGGTCGGCGGCACCTGCGTCAACACCGGATGCATGCCGACCAAGGCGATGGTGGCCAGCGCCTATGCCGCGCATCTCGCCCGCCGCGCCGCCGACTACGGCGTGACGCTCTCCGGTCCGGTCGGCGTCGACTACACGGCGATCAAGGCGCGCAAGGACAAGGTGTCGAACGACGCCCGCGGCAATCTCGAGAGCTGGATTGCCGGCATGGACAGATGCACGCTTTATCGCGGCCATGCGCGCTTCGAGACGGCCAACACCGTGCGCGTCGGCGACGACCTGCTGAGCGCCGGGAAAATATTCATCAACACCGGCGGCCGTGCCTCGGTGCCTGATCTGCCAGGCGTCGACGAGATTTCGTTCCTGACCAACTCGTCGATGATGGATCTCGACGTGCTGCCGCGCCACCTGGTCGTCGTCGGCGGCAGCTACGTCTCGCTCGAATTCGCGCAGATGTTCCGCCGTTTCGGTTCACAGGTCACGGTGATTGAAAAGAGCCCGCGGCTGATCGGCCGCGAGGACGAGGATGTCTCGGCCGCCATCCTGTCCATCCTCGAGAACGAAGACATCACGGTTCATCTCGGCGCCGGCGACATCAGCTTCGCCAGGCAGGGCAGCGACATCGCCGTGACTTTCACCGCCGGCAAGGCGCCGGCTGTCGGCTCGCATGTGCTGCTGGCAGTAGGCCGGACCCCCAACACCGACGATCTCGGCCTCGCCAAGGCCGGCGTCGAGGTCGACAAACGCGGCTTCATTGTCGTCGACGACCAGCTTCGCACCGGCGTGCCCGGCATCTGGGCGATGGGCGACTGCAACGGCAAGGGCGCCTTCACCCACACCTCCTACAATGACTACGAGATCGTCGCCGCCAATCTGCTCGACAACGACCCGCGCAGGGTGAGCGACCGCATCGAGGCCTATGCGCTCTATACCGACCCGCCGCTCGGCCGCTGCGGCATGACCGAGGCAGCGGTCAGAAAGTCCGGCCGCCGCGCGCTGGTCGGCCAGCGGCCGATGACCCGCGTCGGCCGTGCCGTCGAGAAAGGCGAGACGCAAGGTTTCATGAAGATCCTGGCCGATGCCGACACCAACGAAATCCTCGGCTGTTCGGTGCTCGGCCCCGGCGGCGACGAGGCGATACACTGCGTGCTCGATCTGATGTATGCCAAGGCGCCGGTCAGCACGCTGGCGCGCGCCATGCACATCCACCCCACCGTCTCGGAACTTCTGCCCACCATCGCCCAGGAGTTGAAGCCGCTGGCATAGGCCGGGCAGGACCAGTATGCCCACCGCGCCCGGCCGAGGAGGCCCTTGCGCCCATAACGTGAAAAGCTGGACCAATCGACAGCGTATCGACGAAAGGGCATGTGTTTTCCTGGAGGAACATCATGCAGAAATGGATCGAGCATATCGTCGGCGACAGCGAGGGCGTTTCCTACGAATTCCCGGTCTTCCGCTTCGAGGGAACGGATAAGGCGGCATCCTCGGCCTATCTGCAGGCGGCACTGCATGCCGGCGAACTGCCGGGCGTCGTCGCCATCGACGCGCTGATGCCGATGCTTGAAAAGGCCGAAGCCGAACGCCGCATCAAGGGCGATATCACCGTCGTGCCGCAAGCCAATCCGATCGGCCGCGCCCAGTATCATTTCGGCGAGCACCAGGGCCGTTTTCACCTGGGCACGCGCACCAACTTCAACCGCGGCTTTCCGCTGCTGGCCGCGCCTGACGTAAAATTGTTGCCCGACACCACGCTTGGCACTGCCGATCAGCGGCTGAAGACGCGGCTGCTGCAGCTGTCGATCGGCCACGACATCGTGCTCGACCTGCACTGCGACGACGAGGGCCTCGCCTACCTCTATGTCCACACCAGCCTGTGGCCGGCCATGGCGGATTGTGCGGCGGCCATGGGCGTCGATGCGGTGGTCCTGTGGGATGAAGATACCGACGGCACCTTCGAAGGCGCCTCGATCACGCCGTATCTGAAGGTCCCTGCAGAGGTGGCGCGGTTCGACCGGCGCGTCGCCACCACGGTCGAGTATCGCGGCATACTCGATGTCGACGGCGCTCTGGCCGGCACCGATGCCGAAGGGCTCTATCGGCTGCTGGTGGCGCGCGGCGTGGTCCTGGACCAGGCCTTATCCACGTCCGGCAGCTTCACCGGAATCGTTGCGCCGCTCGAAAACATCGACATGATGCCGGCGCCGCGGGCGGGCGCGGTCCTCTACAAAGTGAAGCCCGGCGACCGTGTGGCAAAAGGCGCGCTGCTCGCCACCATCGTCCATGCGCCGGGTGAAGCCGGCGGCCGCACCCAGCTGTTCGCGCCGCAGGCGGGCATCATCCTGACACGGCGTTCCCGGCGCATCGTCCGCGCCGGCGAAGATCTGCTGAAGCTGGTCGGCGACAGGAAAAGCGCCGATGCACGGTCGGGAACGCTGGAGGATTGAGGGGCTCATGCCCTTCTCCATGCCCTCCCCCTTCTCCACCCCTTCATTGGATCCTTCATTGAATCCAGTTGCGCGGCCGTGCAATCGCCGCTATTGGAATCGCCATGAACATGCGCTCGATCAAGACCGTTTGGTGGTGGGCTCGCTGACAGCGGCCTGTTCGAACGCGTGCGCGTGAAAAATGGAAGGTGGCCGCAACGGAATGTCCGGGCGGCCATTTGTTTTTCAAAGCCATGCCCCGGGTCCGTTGCCCCCAAGACGCTGAAATATCCAAGACGCTGAAAGAGCCAAGACGCTGATGGAGACGGCAATGACGACGAAAATTCTGGAGAACGGGGCGGAGCGCTTCGTCACGGCGGGTGGCGTGACGATTACCCGCGAGCGCCATGACCGGCCTTACCAAGGCGCGATCGACGCCTATGTCGACGGGCTGAATTCGCGCCGCGGCGCCGTGTTTTCCTCGAATTACGAATATCCCGGCCGCTATACGCGCTGGGACACCGCCATCATCGACCCGCCGCTGGTGATCTCGGCGCGTGGCCGCGCCATGCGCATCGAGGCGCTGAACAGCCGTGGCGAGATGCTTCTGCCGGTGGTCGGCAAGGCGCTCGGCGGCCTTGACGAGGTGACGATCGCCGAGACGTCGAAGCGACTGATCCGCCTCGACGTGGCCAAGCCGGGCCGTGTCTTCACCGAGGAAGAACGCAGCCGCGTTCCCTCCGTCTTCACCGTGCTGCGCGCCATCACCGCACTGTTCAAGACAGAGGAAGACGCCAATCTCGGCCTCTACGGCGCCTTCGGCTACGATCTCGCCTTCCAGTTCGATCCGGTCGACTACAAGCTCGAGCGCCAGCAAGGCCAGCGCGACCTCGTGCTGTTCCTGCCCGACGAGATTCTGGTCGTCGACCACTATTCGACAAAAGCCTGGACCGACCGCTACGACTATTCCAGCGATGGGTTTTCGACGCAGGGATTGCCGCGCGACGAAATCGTCGAGCCGTTCAACACCGCCGACCGCATCCCGCCGCGCGGCGACCATGAGCCCGGCGAATATGCCAATCTGGTGCGCAAGGCGATGCAATCGTTCAAGCGCGGCGACCTGTTCGAGGTGGTGCCCGGCCAGATGTTCTACGAGCGCTGCGAGACGCCGCCCTCCGACATCTCCCGCAAGCTGAAGGCCATCAACCCCTCGCCCTATTCCTTCTTCATCAATCTTGGCGAAGGCGAATATTTGATCGGCGCCTCGCCCGAGATGTTCGTGCGCGTCAACGGCCGCCGTGTCGAGACCTGCCCGATCTCCGGCACGATCAAGCGCGGCGGCGACGCCATTTCCGATAGCGAGCAGATCCTGAAGCTGCTCAATTCGAAGAAGGACGAATCCGAGCTGACCATGTGCTCGGACGTCGACCGCAACGACAAGTCGAGGGTCTGCGACCCGGGCTCGGTGCGCGTCATCGGCCGTCGCCAGATCGAGATGTATTCGCGGCTGATCCACACCGTCGACCATATCGAGGGGCGGCTGCGCGAAGGCATGGACGCCTTCGACGCGTTCTTGTCGCATGCCTGGGCGGTCACCGTCACCGGCGCGCCGAAATTATGGGCGATGCGCTTCATCGAGCAGAACGAGAAGAGCCCGCGCGCCTGGTATGGCGGGGCGATCGGCATGGTCAATTTCAACGGTGACATGAACACCGGCATGACGCTTCGCACCATCCGCATCAAGGACGGCATCGCCGAAGTGCGCGCCGGCGCCACGCTGCTCTTCGACAGCATTCCCGAGGAAGAAGAAGCCGAAACCGAACTGAAGGCATCCGCCATGATCTCCGCCATCCGCGACGCCAAATTAGGCAATGCCGCCGACACCGAACGCGCCACCGCGCGCGTCGGCGACGGCGTCAACATCCTGCTGGTCGACCACGAGGACTCCTTCGTCCACACGCTGGCCAATTATTTCCGCCAGACCGGCGCCAATGTCTCGACCGTGCGCACGCCTGTGCCGGACGAGGTCTTCGACCGGCTGAAACCCAATCTCGTCGTGCTGTCGCCCGGTCCCGGCACGCCGAAGGATTTTGACTGCGCCGCCACCATCAAGCGGGCCCGCGCGCGCGACCTGCCGATCTTCGGCGTCTGCCTCGGCTTGCAGGCGCTGGCCGAGGCCTATGGCGGAGAGCTGCGGCAGCTGCACGTGCCGATGCATGGCAAACCGTCGCGCATCCGCGTGTCGAAGCCGGGCATCATCTTTTCCGGCCTGCCCAAGGAGGTGACGGTCGGCCGCTATCACTCGATCTTCGCCGATCCGGTCCGCCTGCCCGACGGCTTCGTCGTCACCGCCGAGACGGAAGAAGGCGTCATCATGGCCTTCGAGCACAGCAAGGAGCCGATCGCCGCGGTGCAGTTCCACCCGGAATCGATCATGACGCTCGGCCACAATGCCGGCATGCGCATCATCGAGAACATCGTTGCGCATCTGCCGCGCAAGGCCAAGGAAAAGGCGGCCTAGGGCGAGGAGTTTTCGTGTTGAGGTTTGCGCCCTACGTCGCCCCCCTCTGTCCTGCCGGACATCTCCCCCACTTGGGGGGAGATTGTCTCTCATTTCGGCTTTCGCCAATCTCAAGCATTGCAGATCTAGCCCGAATATCTCGCACGACGTCATCCATGACAGCCGATCTCCCCCCTTGTGGGGGAGATGTCCGGCAGGACAGAGGGGGGCGCCGAAGAACGCGGCTTCCTCAATGACAACAGCCGAAATCAAGGCGACCGCCAAGCGCAAGGTCGCCAGCCTCGCCTTCTGGTCGATCATCCTCGCCTTCGTCGTGCTCGGCCTGAAGCTTGCGGCCTGGTACGTCACCGGTTCCGTGGCGCTGTATTCGGACGCGCTGGAATCGATCGTCAACGTCATTGCCTCGGCAGCCGCCTATTGGGCGATCCAGGTCAGCCACAAGCCGGCCGACCAGGATCATCCGTTCGGCCATCACAAGGCCGAGTATTTCTCGGCTGTCCTGGAAGGCGTGCTGATCGTGCTGGCAGCCCTTCTGATCCTCAACGAAGTATGGTGGTCCTTGCGGCACCCCGTGCCGCTCGACCAGCCCTGGACCGGCCTTGCCATCAACGGCGTCGCGACGGTGATCAACGCCTTCTGGGCCTTGACGCTGATCCGTGCCGGCCGTGCCGAGAAGTCACCGGCACTGGTCGCCGACGGCAGGCACATCATGACCGACGTGGCGACCTCGGTCGGCGTGTTCATGGGTGTGGTCGGCGCCGTGCTGACCGGCTGGCAAGTGCTCGATCCTGCTCTTGCCGTCATCGTTGCGCTGAACATCCTGTGGCAGGGCTGGCACGTCATCGGCTCGTCGATGAACGGTCTGATGGACCGCGCCGTCGACACGCAGGAGCACATGCGCATCCGCGACATCATCTCGGCCAATTGCAAAGGCGCGCTGGAAGTCCACGATCTGAAGACGCGGATTGCCGGCCGCGCCACCTTCATCGAGTTCCACCTGGTCGTCGACGCCGACATGTCGGTGGGCGCCAGCCACGTCATCTGCGACCGCATCGAGGATGCGCTGAAGGCAGAAATCCCCTCGGTGCGCGTCACCATCCATGTCGAGCCCGATGACGAGGCAAAACTGCCCAAGGGCACGACCGCCGTGCCGTTCGCGTGAGGCGGCAGCGAACGTCGATGGTCCCTTCAGTGGCAAAATCGCCCCTTGCAGATGGGCCGCAACACCCCTCCCTCGTCATCCCAGGGCGGAGCAGGAGCGAAGCGACGTCGCGGAGACCCTGGGATCCATGCCGTTACCTCTGTGGCACACGAAGGCGGACCAGAATCGAGTGCTTCTTCGTCACGACGGGTCCGGAACGGAGGACGACACATTCCGAACTGCTGCATTCTTCGGCGGATGTTACGGCATGGATCCCAGGGTCTGCGCTCCGCTTCGCGTTCACTCCGCCCTGGGATGACGAAGGCATGTTGGTCTCTGGCTAATCGTTGGCGCTGGCGATTGGCAGGCGCACCGCCTGCGAACGACCGACCAGAACGCGTTTGCCTTGCGCATTTCCATCCAGCTCCCCGTCATATCCGCCAATTTCCGAACCAAGGATTCGGATCCGATCAAGGCGCGCAGGCAGCCTGCGGCATCGGTTCCAGCCGATAGACCTTGTCGTCGGATGCGGTCTCGCCGTCGGTCGCCTTCGAGCAGAGGTCGACGATCGGCAGGCTGCTGTTGGGGTTGGCCAGCATCATCGTGCCGTTGGCGCCGCGGCGCAGAAAAATCTCCCTGGCCGCGATGTCGCAGGAAAAGTCGCTCGTCCTTGCGCTCGCCACACAGCGCCACTGGTCCGCTTCGCCGTCGCAACTGTAGCTCTGCGTGACCTCTACGGCACTTTGGCGCGTGGTGACGGAAACTTCTATGTCGGCGCCATCAGGCCAGCTTGCCGGATCGCCGTCCTTGGCGAAGGCGGCCAGTTCGATCGGGCCCCGGAAAACCCGGATGGTGTGGGTAAGCTGATCGGGATGCGAGCGGAGATGCGCGGCATCGTAGTCGCGCCCGTAGCAGAACGGCTGGTCCCGTTTCAGCCGCTCGCGCAGCGGTGCTCCCAGCGCCGGATCGACCGGATCGATGCGCGCGAATTCGGCCTTGCAGGTCTCACCCGGCATGCGGTCGAGCCGAAAGCCGTCGTCTTGCGTGCCGAGTGCCTGCCTGGCAAACTCCGTTTCGCCAAGCTCGTCCTCGGCGCCGGCATCGAGATAAAGGTTGCGATGCACGCCGGAGACGATCAGCCGGCCTTTTTCGTCGACGTTCACCAAGGCCATGGTGCGGTCGCATTCCATGCCGCAATGGATCTCGCCCGACTGCGGATCACCCTTGCCGCACCAGCCGCCGACCCATTCGGGCTTGTTGGCGCCGCGCACCGTCGTCGCCAAAAAACCGTTGTAGCCGGATGGACCACTGCTCGGCTCCTCGTTCGGATGGCTGACCGGATCGCTGCCATAGTACAAGAAAATCCGTCCCACCTTCTGGTTCGGGTGCACCTTGAGATGCGCGGCATCATAGATACGCCCGAAACAGCCATCCTTGCCGTCCGGGCTGAGTTCGGTGAGCTCACCCGTATCGTCGGCAAGGGCCGTGCCGGCGACAGCGGCCAGCAAGGCGACAGCAAGTCCGGCGCCCACAATGGTCTTCCCCACAATGGTCTTCCCCCCAATGGTCTTCGATGTCATGTGCCCCTCCTCGCCCCTCTTCGCCACTACGACGCAACTTCAATTTATGCTAGGATCGAGGCCGAAGCCACGCAATTTGCGAGGACATGCTGGAGAACGACATGATGCGACGCCGCGATATTTTCCGCGCCGGCCTTGCCGGAGCCGCCGGTCTTCTCGGGCTGCGCCAGGTCAAGGCGGCGGCAGTGGAAGAGGACAGGCAAAAGGTCGCCTATCACCTCAGCGACCTCGACAAGGTCGGCTTCGTTCTGGGCAATATCAGGAACCACTATGAGGGCACCGGCGGCAAGGTCGACATCGTGCTGGTCGTGCACGGACCGGCACTCGCCGCCTTCAAGTCGAAGAGCGCCTCGGCTGCCATGTCCGGCCGTTTTTCCGGTCTGGTTGGCGACGGGCTGGCCCCGCATGCTTGCGCCAACACCATGCACGGCATGGACGTTGCGCTCACCGATCTGCTCGACGGCTTCCATGCCGCCGCGACCGGCGGCGTCGTCAAGCTCGCCGAATTGCAGCGCCACGGCTACGCCTATTTGCGGCCCTGAACCCCTACGGACTTGAACATAAGCACGGCGAGACCTTACGAAGAGCAGGACGACCCCGGAGGAATGCCAGCCACCACAACCGCCCCTGTCACCTCTACCCCTGTCGCTTCCGCCTTGTCACCCCCACTTTGGCGACCTCGCCGGCAAGGCGGTGCTGGTCACCGCGACCGGCATCGGGGCGGCACTTGCACTGGCTTACGCCGCGCAGAAATGCCGCGTCGCGCTGCATTCAAGTCGGGCGGCTGCCGAAAACCTGGCCAAAACCATCCGCAACGGCGGTGGCGAGGTGTTCCCGGTCCAGGGCGATTTCTCGATCGCTGCCGATGTCGAGCGCGTCGTCGAGGACAGCGCGCAACACTTCGGCCGGCTCGATGGCCTGGTCAACAATGCCGCCTCGGCCGCGTGCCTAAGCCGAACTGACCGAGGCGCATTGCGACGCGGACCTCAACGCCCGCTCCGTGCTGACCGCATCACGCAAGGCGATGCCATGGCTGAAGCGCCAGGGCGGCTTCATCGTCAACACCTCGTCGATCGCGGCACGCAATGGCGCCGGCGGCGGCGCCGGCCTTTATGGCTCGGCTCGTCTCCAATGTGACCCCGGGGCATGGCCAAGGAACTGATCGGCTCGCGTCAACGCGGTGGCGCCGGGCACCATCGCCTTCCATGAGCGCTATTCGACCGAGGAGCAGGCCATGGTTGCCACCATTCCGCAGGGCCGCGCCGGCACGCCGCAGGATTGCGTCGGCGCCGTTCCTCTCGTCCGCTTTGTTGAGCGGTTACATCACCGGCCACGAGGTGAACGGTGGCCAGTTGATGCCGTGAGCGGCGACCTGCATACTTGTCGCTGCAAGCAACGGAGAAACCGGCAATGTATGGTCTGATCGGCAAGATGCGGGCGACGCGCGGCCAGCGCGACGCAATGATGGACGTCCTGCTTGCCAGCACCGGCGCCTTGCCGGGCTGCCTGAGCTATATCATCGCCACCGATCCGGCCGATGCCGACGCGATCTGGGTGACCGAGGTATGGACCGACCAGGCAAGCCACAAGGCTTCGCTGCAATTGCCGGAAGTCCAGGCGGCGATTGCCAGGGCGCGGCCGATCATCGCCGGGTTTGAGTTCCAGGTCGAAACGCATCCTGTTGGTGGATTTGGGTTGGCCAAGGCCGGATAGGCTGGCTGGACAGCGCCCCCTCTGTCCTGCCCTCTTTGCCAAGTCTCGACAGCTCCCTCACTTGGGGGGAGATCGGCCGTCGTCCCGGCTTTCGCCAATCTCTGATGGTCGGGGCGGGGCGCTGAAGCTGCCAATCTCCCCCCTCGTGGGGGAGATGTCCGGCATGACAGAGGGGGGCGCGAACGATCGCGACGCAAGGCGAGGCGTGCGCTGCCGCAGATCGTCGGCTCGATCATCATCCTCATCTATCCGCTGACCGCCTATCTGGCGACCAGGCCCGGCGGCATGGACAGCGTCGCCATCATCGCCGCCGCCGCACAGCATGTCGCCTTCGTCATGGCGCTGCAATCGGCCCGCTTCCTCGTCGTGCTGCTGGTCGGACCGAGCGTGGCGCGGCTGGTGGCGCGAAGTCTAAAGGAATAAAGGGCAGTCTGCGGCTGCAGAAAGACCTGCGGCGCTGTCACATAAATGGACCGCAATCCGCTCGCGGCCGCTGAAGGACCAGCCCGGTCGTTTTAGGAATGCGTCGGGTAGCATAGGAAACACCAGTCGTCCGGCCCACTGTCGTTCAGGGCTCCGAATCGAGGTTAACGCATAGGTCACCGAGGATTGCGCGTCGGTGCTCCAGCCGGGCCCCGCCTCTATCGCCTTACGGCAGCGCGTCTATCACGCTTCAGTTAGGAGGTTGTTCGAGGCGTCCAGCTAAGGTACCGTTTCAAGACTCGTCAAGTTCAGTCACGAGAATTCGAACCGCGCGAACTTCGTCCGCGCAAATTCGCAATTCGCGAAACCGGGTACCGAGTGATGGCGGCAATTCGTTGGCCTTCACCTCGCCGCAATCTCCGTTTCTCGATAGCGACGACGGGCCAGGAGCGCGGGCCATTCGAAATGGTGGCCGGGTTCCGTCCAGGCACCTTTCTCGCCTCTGCCGGCCTCCACTCGGCATCGAAATATTCGCCCAGGTTGCGGGCTTTCAAAATGTCGCTAAAATCGGGTTATGGCGGACAATGATGAGCGAGATCGAGTGGGTAGCGGACTGTCTCAGCGGACAGTCGCGACCATAGTGTTCAGCGTCATCGGAATGGTGATGCTGTTGATGGTTGTGCTCGGTCTATGGTTCGCCCGCTGATTTCACGCCGCGATCGAAAGCGGCCCGGCAGCATTGATCCAATCCGTTGCGCCCCCGCCGAAAGTGCTTAGCCAGTAGGTCATCGGCTTCGCGGCAACCAGGCCGTTGTCACTATCGAATGCTCCAGTGACCTCATTGCCCCTCGACAGTTGAAAGATCGACACGTGGCGGCGACCCCGCCAAGAACATTACGTGCCGGGTAGACCGCTCCACCCGCCAATGATACTCGGCGGCCATGCATTGCCAGAGCCGGGTCCCATTCTTCCCACGGTTACTCCATCGACCGGATTGATGTCAGTCATTTTATCGCCCATTCATGCAAACATCATCGGCGATCCGAACCTGTTGAAGAGAGGGATCATGCAAACCATTTCCCGCCGTCTATTTGCAAGGTGGGCGGCCTTAGCACCGTGGGGGGCAAGTTGGAGCGCCGCAATGTCAGAGACTTTAAGCGCAGCTCCCAGCCTTTCGTCTGGCGAGCGGCAGCGTGTTCGGGTCGCAACCACCGAAGATATTAGTCTAATGCTTCAGCAGGTGATGGATGCAGCCGACGCTGCAATCTCGGCCAGCGGCGTTGCAGATTTTGCCACTAAGGCCGTAGCAGAAGCCACAACTGTCCCATCCGCAAAACAGTTCCTGCGCCTTGCTGGGTACACGCAATCGGGCGATGGTGGCGCCGCGCTCTATAGAAAAACAGAACTCGAACCCGCACATAACGGCAAATTTCAAAGCTCCGATGGCGCATGGTGGGAATTGGCTGAGAACGTCATCACGCCGAGTATGGTGGGCGGTGAGCTGGCCTCAGTCATCGCGATCGGTCCCAATGGGTTTATACCGGCAGGTACCGTTCTCGTCAACAAAACTATCGAGTATCCTGCGTCTCCTCCATATGGCGGTGGGGCGCTGCGCGGACAAGGAATGGAAACGTCGAATGCGTTTTCAGCAAGAGCGGCGAATTCTAAATCTATCGTAGCATGGAACGGCGCTGGCGGTGGAACGCTGATGGAACTGGATGGGCAGCTCGGCCTTCTGTTCGAACAGATTTCCTTCGTCGGTAAGCCTTCGCCAAGAGCTGCTAATCGCGCCGGCATATGTCAACACTGGCGGCAGACGACCGCTGCGTTTGGGTCTGGCGAGAGTCTCTATATCGAATGCTCGTTTCAGCACTTCGACATCGCACTGAAGTTCGCCGATGGCCGGCGCGATGCCACTTGCGCCGGTATCCATTTCTTAAAATGCGTAGTTCAGAACGTGGATACCTTCATTCAGGTGATGAATGACCAGGGACTTAACTACGTTCTCGATCACGTCTCCTGCAATTTTATTGATCGAATCGCCCTTTTCGAACGCGGCGGGAACCTCGACTTGAGAAACGGCAATATCGCTGGCTGTGGAACTACCAACTGGTGCTTTGAATTCGCTGCGCTCGGCAACAATCTTTATGCTAACAGTTTCCGCAATCTTCGGATCGAGCAAGGCACTAAGCGGGTTCTCAAAATGACGGGATCGGGGAGCGCCGTTTTTGATGGGCTGACCGAAGCTCAGCCCAATCAGAACGCCACACTGTTTGAACAGACAGGCGGAATTCTCACCGTCCGCAATGCGCATCTAGTGACCAATGGTGCCGAAAATCCTACCTTCATCGTTCGCAGCCAGCCCGGCGGTTCCCCCGGCATTCTCTTTTTGGAAAATGTCCACTTCGCGGAGAGTTCGTTTGTTTTAACAGACTGGATCGATCGGCGGAGCACGAACGCAAGTGCGATCGTGGTCATGAAGAGTTGCACACATGGAGCCAATTTCCAGCCAATCCCGGACTTCTCCACGCATCTCGCCTATGGCAAGCCTCGCACCTCTGCCCAGACCGCAACCAACTCGAGTAAGCCGCTGACTATCGAGGGCGTCGCACGAGGCCTTGAAACGGTTGTACAATTACCTACCGATACGCTAACCACGATCAACATTGTGATTGAAGGCGTGGACAGCGCCCGCAAGATTGTCTTTTCCGGGGTGCGCAGGGCAGTGTGCCTAAATGACAGCGGTGTCTGCACGCTCGTCAGTTTGCAGGCGATTGGAATTGACTATGATCCCTTTGCACTGGAGACCCGCCCCCAGGTGTCGGTTTCCAAACACCTCAATGCCATCGAGGTTACCGTCACTGGCTTGCGGGAAACTTTGATCAATTGGGCAGCTATCTTTGAAGGCCAGCCACGACCAATCTAGAGCGCACCTCCGCGAGGGGCTTCTATCTATCATTGGCTTGGGCAAGCCACATAGCCGGCCCACGATTGCGAAGGCAACTGGCACAGGAACCCTTTCTCCGAAAACTCCTTTGCGAGATCGCCGCCCGCAGACGTAAGGCACTGAACGACCAAAGCGCTACCAGACTTGAGACCGACTTTGCCGTCGCACGGCGTGCCGCTTCCAACAGGACGGCAGGTCACGACACTTTGCTCGTAACTTTTTCGAGCAGCCTCGGTAATTAAGCCGACCGGCCCAAGGCGGGATTCGGCCGAAACGCCACACAAAACCACTTTGTAACCGCCCACTCTGATGTCTTTTATAGAAACGATAGATAGTCTTCCAGTAAACGGAGCGGTCGGTACGTCTGCTTTTGGAACACGGGCCTTCCGCCTGTTGACCTCTGAAATAGACATCGCTCCGAAAGCCAGAGCGAAGAGGAGCCCTACAATAACTATCACAATCCAAGCTTTTGCCGTCAAGGTAAACTCCTCCGCGCGCAAAGCGATTTAACGGACTGATTGCTCCTTCCCGACTACGAGATACTTGGCCTGCGAGCGATCGCTATCATACTCTTTGCCAATGGTGGAACTCGGCCCACTCGGTCGAAACGCACAATTTCCAATCCCACCTCTTCAAGCAGCATACCTAGAGTCTTTATAGACCAGAACTTAATATGCCCGCCGTCCCACAGGGCCCAAAAGTGATTGTCCATCTTACCGGTGACAGCCAACACCAGGTTTTTCACGTAGCCGTGATAAGGAGTTGAGATGATTGCCGTTCCACCTGGTTCGAGCAGATTGTATATGTTTCGGGCGAAGGCTCTTGGGTCATAAAGGTGCTCCACGACCTCCAGGCTAAGAACAGTATCAAACGTACCATACTTTGCGGACAGGTCGTCATACGCCGACCCAATTTCGATTTTGAGGTTTGGGTACGCCCGGTTGGCCATTGCGACGGCTGAGGAGGAGGCATCGATACCAACAACGGAGTATTTTTCGCTCAATTCGCTCGCAACGCTCCCATTGCCGCAGCCCAGATCAAAAATGCACTTCGAGTTCGCCTCAGCTAGGATGCGCTTTACTGCCGGCAACAGTATGCTATGGGATCTATTTTTCTCTGCCGTATCATACTCATATTCAATGTTTCGTTCATCAGGCATGGTCGTCCTACTCCGTCTTTGATAAAGGCACCTTCGCCTTCAAGCACCCGAACGCAAATCGATTCCTGTTCTGTCCTTGATAGCATCTTCAAGAGATATGTTTCTCTTTTTGGCGAGATCCATTATTTCATTGACCTTGGCGTCAACCAAGGTTCTATAGAGGAACCCCTGCAAAAGATGAAAATATAACCCCTGTTTTCCGTCTAAAAACCCAAGCAATATTACATACCTATATAGAAAGTATACGAAAGCCCTCCATGCAGCCGGCATTTTTAGGTATATTTTCTCTTTCATATACCGCTTGACAGCGGCCTGTGCACTTAATTTCCCCTCTCGTTCGACCACTATCTGAAATTTTTCGAGATTTTTACTAAGTATATCTGCAGCCTCACGCGATGCATATGAATTGTGCTTCGCCATCCACCAAGTCAGGGATTTCAAATTACGATCTGACAGACTTAAACTGGATTTCTTGACACGCCGCTCGACGATTATGTGTTCATCCATCCAACGCTGTTCGCATTTGCCACGTCCATTACGCCAAAGGCGAAGCTGCCAACTTGGCTCAATGCCGCCAAACCGAATCCTGCGACCTAGAAAATAGATTCGTCTCTTTATAAGGATGCCATCACAGTCAGTGGCCGCTTTCGAAACAATACCAGCAAGATCAATAGGATGTTCTGTATCTAACGTCTCGTCCGCATCTATGCGCAGCAGCCAACCACCGTTGCCAGACAGAAAATCAATGCCAAAATTCATTTGCGTCGCGTAATTCACCCATGGATTTTCGATTACCACCGCCCCCAATGACCGCGCTATCTCACGAGTGTTGTCGCTGGATCCGCTATCGATGACCGTTATACTTGTCACTCGACCAAGAAGACTCGCGATACACCGCCCAATGTGGATCTCTTCATCCTTCGTGAGAATGAGGGCGTGAATATCAAGAGACTTATCTATTTCCCGCCTCGGAACACCCGAGGTTTCGGTTTCAGCGAGGGCTTTCATGCTCATCGTGACCCGACCTGTCTAGCCGGATTTCCAGCGACAACGACTCCAGCCTCTAAATCTTTCACAACGACAGCCCGCGCGCCTACAACTGCACCTTTCCCAATTTTCACTCCCGGTCCAACGAATGCACCGGCCGCGACCCATGCGCCTTCCTCTATTGAGATACTGCCAACGACGAGAGAGAAATTGGGATCGCGATAGTCATGGGTCGCAGAACACAAATATGCCCCTTGACTGATGGTGACGTAATCGCCGATGGAAATTTCTGCCACCGAGTAGCAAGTCGCCTCTGGGCCGAGGCTACTCGTTCTTCCCATCCGCAGGTTCCATGGTGCCCAAATTCGCGCAGATGGATAGGGATGAGCGTCAACCCCTATTTTGGCGCCAAAGCTCCGCAGCAAAAAGCACCTCCATCGATGGAACGGCGTTGGCGACCATCCGTAAGCTGTTTTTTCAATGATTCGCCAAAGGGCACGCCTTAGCTTGTCACTCCCGCTCGGCGCCGGCACTGCTGCTAGTTTGAACGACCTTGTGTCTGACATCGAGCTTCAGTCCACTATTACGCTTTTCGGTCGGTCAGCTCGCCCATCGCACCAACGGTAAACATTCTCCATCTCAGCGCCAACACCGTCCCACGAATAGTCCCTTTCCATCCAAGAACGCCCTCGTGCGCCCATTGCTTCGCGAGCCTCCCTGGGCATCGAAATCGCTTTATTAAGTGCTCTTGCCAGAGGCTCTACGCCGTGGTCGATCCACCACCCGCAGCCCTCGACGTCCAATCCGGCCCAAGGAGCCCCTTTGGTTGAAATGACCGGCAAGCCGTTTGACAGAGCCTCAGCGACCACCATCCCAAAATTCTCATCGAGCGTCGGCAAAACAAAGAGACTCGCCGACCGATACGCCATGGCTTTGTTGTCGCCGTAAAGAGCGTCGTCAAATGATACCCGCTCTAAACCTAGCCTTGCTGCCATCGCTTTCAGTTCGGCCGGATAGCTGCCTTCTAGCGGTCCAACGACTCTAAGCCGCCAGTGAGGGTTCTGGCGCTCGACCTGAACCCAAGCAGCCAGGAGGCGATCAATTCCCTTCTTGGCGTGAATTCTGCCAAGATAAAGGACCGTGTCCGTTTCCTGCGAGCTTGGCTGATCGGCCGTAGCGCTCTGGTTCAGAGCCGGAACATCAATTCCGTTGGGCACCACTGCAACTGGCGCTTTGAACCCGAGCCTTCGAATGTCACAATATTCTTGAACACTAGTCGCGTGAAAACAAGCCACGGCTTCGACTGCGGAGTGCTGCGCGATGCGCCAAAAAATCATCTTCTTGCGGCGAGAAAATTCGAGAGCCGGCGAGCCAAACATCCCCCTTGGAGAAAGAACTAACGGCCGGCTGTGTCGACCGGCACTCCAACTCGGATATACGTTCGGCATCAGCCATAGACCGTGCGTATGCAAGATCCCGCCACTAGCCGCAAACCGATCGATAGCAGCCCGCAAGCCTCTAGACGCATACAGGTTGGAGAGGAGAGGAACAGCATCAAAATCGCGTTTGAACACACGACAGTCAACTCCACCGCGCAGAGCCACAGTTGGCTTTCCGACGCTAAACAGTCCCGATTGCAACTGTCTGGCAGCCAAACTCGATGCAAGCCGTGTGACCGAATAACTTGGGCCCGCAGCTTCGGATTCGACAGAAGCCACTATTTGAAGAATGCTCAAGCCCAATGCTTCGTTAGTTGCGCGTAGATTCAATTCACCGTTCCCGCTCTCTATACATCAGTTTATTTTTCGACTCTGCCAAGAATGTTCACGCGCAGAGATTCAAGCGCGGTAGTAGTATTGACGACACGCTCATATGCGGAGCCAAACAAAAACAGCGGAAGAGACCGCCTCATATAAGACGGCTCTGGCTCTATCATGCGCAGTTCAATCCCGGAAAAGCCTGCAGCCAAGGTCGCCCTTTCAAGAGATTTGCGCCGATTCATTCTATAAAAAGTGGGCCAGGGCTCATGCGCATCCATGTCCATTCCACGTGCCGCGTTGGCAACCCGCAAATGGACCCAGTGAGGAGTCACTGCGGAGATCAACGTCACGTAGTGAAATAAATTCGGGGTTCGAAAGAAGAACGAGGATCCGGGCTTCAGCACTCGGTGCACCTCTTTCAAAAACATCGCGGGATTCTCCACGTGTTCTAAAACGAAGTCCGCAAAAACTAAGTCAAAGTACCCGTCCTCCTCGGGGATTAGGCCGTTCACTATTATCCCTGACCTGTCCAGCTCTTCGTTAACCAAGACGGCTGGATCAATATCAACCCCTACCACCTCCTTGACCTCACCCTTCAACACCCTCCGCTCGTCTCGCGTCGATGGACCTGCACCTATGTTTAGTACCCTGCAATTTGGATTTATCTCCGCACGGATCCAGTTGTAGAAAACATTGGTTCCATTCAACGATTGATCTCGATATAATCGCCGATACAGTCGTTCAACTATCGGCAGACCACTAGTCGACGTGTCATTGCCCGGCATTTACGCTCCTTAATTGGCTGAAACTAAACTTTTTGTCTTCTCACCGGCTACCCTTCGGGACCGTCCCCACAATCCGCGCTGGCACGCCAGCCATAATCGCGCGCTCCGGAACGTCCCTCGTAACAACAGCTCCAGCGCCGATGACTGAGTGGGCGCCTATCTTCTGACAACCAGCTAGAACGATCACGCGAGCCCCGATCCAGGCCCCGCTTCCTATACTCTTGTTCATCGCAACAGGATGTGATCTCGGATCAACCCCGTGACTATGAGTATACAAAACCACGCCTTCAGAAATGAAGGCGCCGTCTTCAATTGACATTCCTCCTGTGTAGTCAATTTTCACCGTGGCGTTTATTATTACATCGTCGCCGATGACAAGCTGACTGCCGAACGATTCACTAGAGGCACCAACGCCGCGGGAGATCGTGCACCGCGAACCCAGAATGACAGACCCCGGCCGATCGATGCGCACGAAGCGTGCTATCCTCGTTCCTTTGCCACACCGCCTTAGAACGCTGGTGTAGGTCATCGTCCACACTGAATCAAGCACTCTTCTCCAAAGATATGCCATTACTCTGGGAGCTACTAATATAAAAGGGACTTCACGCACAGACTTTTCTCTTCATCTCATTTTAAAATAAAGATATGCCAGAGAGAACACCAGCCTGACCAAAACACTTCCCGCAAAACTGATCGCTACTGCCATACCAATGTTAGGCGATCCCACGTCAAGGAGGTATTCTGTTGCTAAAATAACGACGAAAGCAAAGATACCAACGACTGGAGCAGCCGTGTAAACTCTCGTTGCGCCGCGCGCTACAACTGACAGACCAATAAATCCGGACGAGTGAACTAGGATCATTGCAACAGCTGTCCAATATAATCCTGTTCGCATCTCAACGCTATCATTCCCAAATACCAAAATAAGCATTTGATCGCTTATTAACGCAGAAAACAAGAAAAACGCCAAACCTATCGCAGATCCTATAAAAATACCTTTGAATATATTCAACGTATACGCAGATCTATCCCCACCACGGTGAACTTTTATAGCCTCTGGTAGGTAAATAAACCCGACGGCAGTCGCCATCATCTGGAACGGGACGAATAACGTCTGAGCCGCGCCGACAAAGCCCATTATCTGTGCGGAACTCGTGAGGAAAATACCGAACCGGAAGCAGTTCGTATGCAAGCTGTCCAATGCGGGAAACATCCCTACCCAAAGGTTGTCGATGACAAGACGGCGTATTCTCGCAAAGCTTGGTCGCCCAATCATATGCGTTGCAAGCCCAAGCTGCATCGACATGTAGACATCCAACAAAATGGATGTCGCGATCACGCATGCCGAGGAGATAGTGGCGGCTTCGATGAAACTTCCCCCGAGATATATAACCCCGAGAAAGGGGAGGATGCCTGCGACGCCCCTGCTGGCAAACGATATTGCGATGCGCTCCTGCCTGTTATCCCGTTGGTATATTCCTACTATGAGGTCGCTTACCTGGTCCCCAATTCGTCCTGCTATCAACGCGAGTGCAACCCACTTTTCGGATGAACCCGGATCGTTCAAAGAGAAAATAGCCAGGGCCGTCAGTGCATACGAAAAAAGCACACCAGCGAGGCGCAATGTCAGCGCGTCGTTTGCAACCGAACCGTCGACGCCTTCGAGCGACATAACGACCCTTAAATTCAGGCCGAAAAGGAGACATAGCGGTGCAAAAATCGAAAGACCTAGCGTGTATACTCCAATGGTTGAGGCCATATTGTGGTGAGAAAGTACGAGAATGCAAATGGCTTGGGATGCCGCCCAAACCGCCTGCCCCATCAGATTGACGATTGTTTTCTTCAATGACTCGTTTCATTCGGCGACGACAGCTAGGGCTGCGCGCCACGGTGGCGATAGCCACAGCTAAAGGAAGGGCAATACGCGCCTAGCGGCTTTGTACAGGAGCAGCACAAGAATCGCTCCAATGACTGAAGAGATCAGGTTCACAATGCGGAGATTTGACATCTCGAAATTGAGGAACAAATTGCACACAATCACAATCCCAATTATCGAGTCTGGGTTCTTCATGGAATAGACATAGCCCTTGGCTAGCAGATACCCGACGAGCCAGCCTGCAATCAGTATGCCTGCCAGTCCGGCGTTCATGTATCCGGTGCCAAGTGTCTCTCCCGGCCATGAGTTATGAACGATAACAGCGGCCGGTGTACCCGGTTCCAGGAGATATCCCAAAGTGGCTGCTCTTACGTATAGCCCGTCATCCACAGGTGGCTTCAATCCATATAGTGAACTGGGCAAAAACGCTGTCGTAAGATCAATAAATGTTCGTCCAAGATAGAAATTGTCCCATTTAAAGAAATTTGTCGCAAACAGATAAGTATCTATGTAGCTCAGCGAAACTATCAATGAGCTATACGAATCTAGCGTCATCGATATCAAGTTTTGAAAGTTTCCGGTCAAAGCGTCTAATGAATTGGCATCTCTATATATGAGAACCGCAAAATAATACAAGATAA
The DNA here is from genome assembly GCF_055811635.1 of Mesorhizobium sp. WSM4806. Taxonomy (NCBI): domain Bacteria; kingdom Pseudomonadati; phylum Pseudomonadota; class Alphaproteobacteria; order Hyphomicrobiales; family Phyllobacteriaceae; genus Mesorhizobium; species Mesorhizobium sp. WSM4806. The sequence goes on from NZ_JBVVQZ010000007.1 coordinate 218,841, forward strand.
CGGAGGCGTACATCATCGACAGTATGAGAATATTTCTAACACTATATCGCATGTATTTTGGGTTTGACAGAGACGCTACCATGATTATTGTCAATAATAGCTGAAGCGTGTCTTTCCTTCCGCCAAAAATGCTTGACGTTGCAGCTCCAGTTATAAAGGCGAGGAAAAGGAGGAGTCCACTGATCATGTCCCTCTTGGTGGTAACCCTCCGAGTGGCAGCAATGTTAGCAAGTAAATAGCAACTTGAGATTATGAAGTTCAGGGGACCTAAACCTGATTGCAATTCTACGCGCCGGGAGACGTTGCTCATAAGAAATTCGATCCCACCCGAGGCCGTTACCTTGGCATAAAAAGCTAACGTCCCGATCGCCAGAAAAAACAGAATAGACCCGAGGCTCTCGAACCGAGTGAGATGCACCTGCCGAGACCTAAATCTTTCTAGAGAATTGAAATTCCCTACGCTCGAATAATATGCTGTATAGATTGTCAGATTCATCATAGAATAACAAAATATAGTCCAAGTTAGATTTGCTTGAAAATCTGATACAACTACAGAATAAACAGTTGTCTGAATGTATTCAGGATAGTTAGCAACTATCACCATAGCAGGCACCATAATCAGCGCCTGAACACACGCGTACAGCTTAATGGGCTGGAATATCTGTTTGCTAGATTCAACGACGAATGGAATTGCGTTGCACAGAACAAATATCAAAATTGTAAAATATGTAGCCGTCATCTACTAACTAAAGATGCTCGCGGGTTGGCGGCTGTCCAATTCCTCAACATCCCTTCCTTATCGATACAAACTGCTTCAGCTTGCGCAGTGGCTTGGCAACGAGTGCATAGTCAATCGGACCTGATCCGAGCCAGCGGCGGCGTGCCCGCAGCGCTTCCAGGTTGTGCCCGATGTGGGAAGCAAGGCTTCGCGTGCTGGCCCCACCAACCATCATGTCCACCAACACGTGGCCGGTCGCAGCGGTCTGGAATCCGTGGAGTTCAACAGCTCTCAACATCCAATCATAATCCGATGCCACTTTGAGACTGAGGTCGAACGTGCCGACGGTCTCCGCCACCTTCCGCCTGACGTAGAATGTTGGATGGGCGGGCATCCATCCGGTCCGAAAGCCCTTGGCGGGTCGGGCCGCAGCACGCCAACGGCGTACGACCCGCTTGCCCAGATGGTCTTCGACAAAATCCAGGTCACCATGCACGATGTCGGCTGTTTCGAGCCCTGCGGATATCCGTCGCAGCGCTGTGCGATCGTGAAAGCAATCGTCTGAATTCAGCACGCCTACCGCGTCTCCGGTATAGAGACCCAGCCCCTTGTTGAGTGCATCATACATTCCGCTGTCGGGCTCGCTGATCAGCCGGATCTGGTCCGGAGGGTAAGACCGGACAATTGACAACGTCTCGTCCGACGAATTCCCGTCGATGACCACCAGTTCCTTGTCGCCATGATCCTGGGCCAGGAAGCTGTCGACCGTATGCCGGATCGTCGCCGCCGAGTTCCAACAGACGGTCAAGACAGAGATTTTCATACCGACCCAAACTTCACTACTGTGCCGCCACGCGAATGCGATCCTCGTCCAGGCGCCGATGTTCGGATTCCCGCCTTACCGTTTCGAGGTCGGACTGGATCATCTCCTGGACCATCGTGGCGAGCGACGTTGTCGCCTTCCACCCTAGAACGCGCTCCGCTTTCGAGGCGTCGCCGATCAGAAGCTCTACTTCTGTCGGTCTGAAATAGCGCGGGTCCACCTCGACCAGAACGGCGCCCGATTTCGCGTCGATGCCTTTTTCGTCGACGCCGGAACCGACCCACTCAATCTCAGTCCCCACCTCGCTGAATGCAAGCTCGACAAAACGGCGGACCGAGTTCTTCACCCCGGTTGCAAGAACGTAGTCGTCTGGCACGTCATGCTGAAGAATTCGCCACATGCCTTCGACGTAATCGCGGGCATGGCCCCAATCCCGTTCAGCCGACAGATTACCGAGATAAAGCTTGTCCTGAAGACCGAGGCTGATTGCAGCCGCCGCACGCGTAATCTTGCGGGTAACGAAGGTCTCGCCGCGCATCGGGCTTTCGTGATTGAACAGGATGCCGTTGGAAGCATGAATTTCGTAAGCTTCGCGGTAATTCACGGTGATCCAGTAGGCATAGATCTTTGCCGCCGCATATGGCGACCGAGGATAGAAAGGCGTCGTCTCCCGCTGCGGGATTTCCTGCACCTTGCCGTAGAGCTCGGAAGTCGATGCCTGGTAAAAACGCGTCTTTTTTGTCAGGCCAAGCAGCCGGACTGCTTCGAGGAGACGCAATGTGCCGATCGCGTCGGCATTCGCGGTATATTCCGCGGTCTCGAAGCTCACCTGGACATGCGATTGCGCGGCGAGATTGTAGATCTCGTCTGGCTGAACTTCCTGGACGATACGGATGAGGTTGGTGGCGTCGGTCATGTCGCCATAGTGCAGCGACAGCCTTACGTCCTTCTCATGCGGATCCTGGTAGAGATTGTCGATGCGACCGGTGTTGAACGACGAGGACCGTCGCTTGATGCCATGGACGTCATAGCCCTTTGCCAAGAGAAGTTCCGCCAGATAGGCGCCATCCTGGCCGGTGATGCCGGTGATAAGGGCGGTTTTTCTGGTCATTGTGCTTCTCCAAGGTCGATACGACGATATTTCTCAACGCTGATCAGCGTGTCTTTAGACATTACAATACCCATTCAAAAACTGGAGATGTACGGGTTGCCGCTTTATCAACGCGCGCCAAACCCTGTCAGCATGGTCCGGATGGTCCGAAATACGATCAGCACGTCGAGCCACGGGGAGAAGTTTTTGATGTAGTAGAAGTCGTAGTGAAGCTTCTCCAGAACGTCGCTTACCGCCGCGACATGACCTTGATTGACTTGCGCCCATCCAGTGATGCCAGGCCGGACGATATGCCGGTATCGATAGAACGGCAGCTCGGCCTCATACCAGTTGGAGAGTACGAGTGCTTCCGGGCGTGGCCCGATCCAGCTCATTTCGCCGCGCAATATATTGATAGCCTGCGGCAACTCGTCGATCCTGGACGTTCTCAAAAAACGCCCGACACGAGTGATGCGCGCGTCGCCAATCTTCGTAATAGCCTCTTCCTTCTCGTCATTGGAAGCGCTGCCGAGCTTCATCGTTCTGAATTTATAGACCTCGTACGGATTTCCCCGGTAGCCCATTCGCTTCTGTCTAAATAGCGCAGGTCCGGGTGAATCGATCTTTATGGCAATCACCAAAAACACTAGCAATGGCGAGAACACAGCAAGCACAAACAAGGCAGACAACCAGTCTATTCCCTGTTTCATTTTTAGATAGGCCTGATTTGGATTCAACGACCCCAATGTATTCTCAGACAAATGCTCGATTTCAACACGGCCTGTGAGCGATTCTCTTATTTGTTTCACATGATAGACTGGCGTTCCCGACAGCGCGCGGTCGGCGATGTATCGCTCCCACTCATCGGAAAGATCGGCCCGCAGATCAGCAACCACGCCGCTGGCATACTCGACAATTGTGTTGGGCGAATTAACTCTGTGCCAGCTCACACCTTCGATGCTCTGCAGCCGGTCGACATCCCCTCCCGGAATTATGGCAAGCCGGTATGAGTCCATCCGCCGCGTGGCTAGGCTCAAGCCAAAATACCACAAGGTCGATTGGATGAAGCTGGCTGCCGCTTGAAATCGACTATAATCGAACCTGAAAAAGAAGATGGTCACGAACACAAGGCCGTAGGTCAGGGCGAATGTGGGAAAGATGTAGCCAGCCGCGGCGACGCCGGGGAAGTTGCCGATCCGCTTGTAAAGCATGTAACCCGTGGTATGAGCGACGAATGCCGCAAAAATGGTGGCCTGCATGTTCGATGACCAGATTACGCGGGGATCGACCGACATCCTGATGAGAGCCGGCAGCAGAATGGCGAATATCAATCCGCCAAGCAGCTGAAACCGCATCCGAAGCAGGAGATGCCTGCGATTGGGCAGTTGGATGGTGGTGGTGTTCAAATTGCCACTCGCGAACCGGGTCCCACGAAAACCTGACATTCACCTGACAAGATGCCGCTCTCGGCCAACGCTCGAATAGGCTATGCCTTCCTTCACGACATCCTCACCTCGGTAAACGTTTCGAAGGTCAACCATCACTGGCATCGCCATGAGTGCACGGAGCCGCTTGAGATCCAATGACCGAAAGGCATTCCACTCGGTGACGATCACTATCGCATGGGAGCCGTCGGCTACCGCGTAGGCGCTGTCCCCGAATTCAATGCCGTCGATCAGCTTGCGCGCCTGCTCCATGCCGACCGGGTCATACGCCTTGATCGAAGCGCCCGCATCCTTGAGCGCCTGAATGATGGCTAATGAGGGGGCGTCGCGCATATCGTCGGTGTTTGGCTTGAACGTAAGGCCGAGGACGCCAATGGTCTTGCCGCGAACCGAGCCCCCGCAGGCATCGACCACTTTGCGCGCCATTGCCCGTTTACGCTGGTCGTTTATCGAGACCGTCGTTTCAATAAGCCGGATGGGACTTGCCGCGTCCTGCGCGGTCTTGACCAGCGCCAGCGTATCTTTCGGGAAACAGGAGCCGCCGTAGCCAGGCCCGGCGTGAAGAAACTTTGCGCCGATGCGATTGTCCATGCCGATGCCCCGCGCGACGTCCTGCACATCGGCTCCCAACCGCTCGCAGAGATCGGCAATTTCGTTGATGAAGGTGATCTTCATCGCCAGAAATGCATTCCCTGCATATTTGGTAAGCTCCGCCGTACGTCGGCTCGTATAGAAAATCGGCGCGGCATTCAGCGAGAGCGGACGGTAGACCTCGCCCATCACTGCCTTGGCCGCTGTCGAGTCGGTCCCGACAACGATGCGATCAGGCCGCTTGAAATCGTCGATCGCCGATCCCTCGCGAAGAAATTCCGGATTGGAGACCACCGCAAAATCGGCCGTTGGATTCTGCTCGCGGATAATTCGCTCGACCTCGTCACCAGTACCAACAGGCACCGTCGATTTCGTCACAACGACCGTAAATCCCTTCAGCGCCCGGCCTACTTCGGCCGCCGCGTCATAAACAAAGGATAGATCGGCAAAACCGTCGCCACGTCGCGACGGCGTGCCCACGGCAATGAAGACGACATCCGATTGAGAAACCGCATCCGCCAGATTGTCGTCGAAACGCAAGCGACCTTGCAAAGCGTTGGTCGTGACGAGTTCCTCGAGCCCTGGCTCATAGATTGGTATCTTGCCGCCCTTGAGCATGGCAAGCTTTTCTGGATCGCGATCAATGCAGCAGACCTGATGGCCAAAGTCGGCGAAACAGGCGCCCGAGACAAGCCCGACATAGCCGGCGCCAATCATTGTTATTCGCATGCCACGTACTCCCAATCGGCGCGGATGAGACGATCTCGCAGAGCGCGAGTCTTACCAACCGACGGCTACCGCACTCCCGGGTGAATCCCGAGAGCAGATACCATAACAATTTACATACCGCGCCGCCTTGATGGTGGCGCTACGCGATCGCGACGAGTTCCCTTGAATCCAGGTCGACAGGGATCTCGCCATTCATGATGGCAACCAGAACCCGGGCCCTTCCAGCCGGATCGAGCCGGTCAAGGCGACCGATCATCTCCGCGAAAGGGCCCGAAAGAATCCGAACCGAAGCGCCCGCAGTAAGGCCTCCACTGAAATCAAGCAAGCCGTCCTTGTCGGTCAGGGCAATGAACCGCTCCACCAGCCCCGACGGGACCGGCAATGGCCGCTCGCCCTGCATGATGAGGGAGCGCACACCGAACGTCCCGTTGACCGAGCGCCACTGCTGCAGCGCGACATCGAGGGCGATGAACATGTAACCTGGAAAATAGGCTGCCGGTCGCGTCTCGACGCGCCGGGCATGACGAATGGTCCTCTCGCAGCGAGGTATAAACGGGTGAAACCCCTGCAGCCGGAGATGCCGTTCGGCGACGTCTTCCTTTCCCGGAAAAACGCTGGCGGCATACCAGCGCGCTGCGGCGCCGGTTGCGGGCCGCTGTGGCAACACAGTCGGCTTAACAGTTGTTTTTTTCGAGGTGATCACAAGTATCCTTCTCGGCGGTCTTTGGCACGGTCGGGGCAAGCGTTACGACAGCGCCAAGATACCAGCAAGCAACCATATCGCGAGAATCGATGCGGTTGGTCGAATCCTGTTAATTGTCCACTACTTTAGCTGCGCCTAAAAGTCATCGCGCCGCTTTCTTTTTTAGCTATCCAGCAGCGGTATCGAGCAATTGTGTCGATATGTAGCTGCCTGGTTACGCTGACTCGCGACGATCCGCTGGCTCTTCTGGTCCTTAATCAGTCGATTTGAACATAGTGTGACGGTATCGTTAGCAAAGTGTTACCGACCGCTTGGCGGCGGCTTGATTTGACGAGAACTCGAGGCAGGCCGTCGCTGAAACGGGACCCATTCCACGATCTGTGGTTGCGTGCTCGATCAGTGCCGCGCCCGATCTGTCGACCAGAGCTCAGGAGCGTTTGAGCAGCGACCAGACGGCGGGCACAAGGCTCGCTGCCAGGCCGACCTTGATCAGGTCGCCGACGATGAACGGCACGACGCCGAACTGCCATGACTTTTCCGGGCCGATGAGCAGCGCCAGCCAGGCAAAGCCCATCGCCATCATGACGATTTCGGCAACCAGCATCGCGTTGAAAAGCTTGACCGGATGGCGATCCCAGCCGCGATCGGCGGCCCAGCCGACGATCGCCGCCATGACCACGAAGCCGAAGAGATAGCCGCCGGTCGAGCCGAGCATGTAGGCTATGCCGATGCCCTTTTCCGGCGTGCCCTGGAAGACCGGCAAGCCGATCGCGCCCTCCGCCATGTAGAGAAGCAGCGTGGCGACGCCGAGGCGCATGCCGAACGCAGCTGATATCAGGAAGACGGCCAAGGTCTGCATCGAGATGTCGACCGGTCCGAGCAAAACCCTGGTCTTGGCCGACAAGGTCAGCACCAGCGTACCGACGATCGCCAGCAAAAGCTGGGTCGCCAGGCGGGCCGCACCCTTTTCAGGCAGAGCGAGAGAAACAAGCGGCGTCGTTGCAATTGCCATGGTCTTCCTCATTCGGATTGCCGCAGATCGCGGCCTTGCGTTTTCCTATATTGGCTTCCGTGTTATGCGGCAATCGGTTTTGCCGCCTCTGGAACAGAGCTGAACGACATTCGCTATGGCGCTGAAATTCGACACAGACTTCGACCCGGCCTACGGCCAGGGCGTGACCGTTGCGCCCGACGTGGTTCGGGTCACCGCGAAAAATCCCGGCACGTTCACATTCTACGGCACCAACAGCTACATCGTCGGGCGCGAGACGCTGGCGGTGATCGATCCGGGGCCGGATGACGAGGCGCATCTCAAGACACTGCTCGCGGTGATCGCAGACAGGCCGGTCAGCCATATTTTCGTCAGCCACACGCATCGCGACCATTCCCCGCTGGCAGCGCGGCTGATGCAGCACACCGGTGCAATTATCCTGGCCGAGGGTCCGCATCGGCCGGCGAGGCCGCTGCGCACCGGCGAAATCAATCCGCTCGACGCCAGCGCCGACACCGCCTTCAATCCGGATATCGCGCTTGCCGACGATATGGTGGTCGACGGCGACGGCTGGGCGATCAGAACGGTGCTGACGCCGGGCCATACCGCCAACCACGCAGCCTTTGCGCTGGAAGGAACCGGTATCCTGTTCTCGGCCGATCATGTCATGGCCTGGGCGACCTCCATTGTTGCGCCGCCGGACGGCGCCATGGCCGACTATATGGCCTCGCTGGATCGGCTGATCGAGCGCGACGACCGCCTGCTGCTGCCCGGCCATGGCGGGCCGGTGACAGCGCCGAGCAGCTTCATGCGCGAGCTGAAGTCGCATCGCAGGATGCGCGAACGCGCGATCCTGGAGCGGATCAGAAGCGGCGACCGGACGATCAAGGAGATGGTCGCGGCGATCTATCGGGATACCGACCCGCGCCTGCATGGCGCGGCCGCGCTGTCGGTGCTTGCCCATCTCGAGGACCTGGTGGCGCGCGGCCTGGCGAGCACCGACGGCGACCCTGACATCGACGGCATTTTCAGCCTGCCTGGCTAAGCTCCCGCCAGAACTACGCTCCTGAAAGCTCAGAACCGGCTGGAACGCTCTTCGGGTTGGGGCGACTTCAGACCCTGGCAAGAGCATTGCGGATTGGCCGGAAGCCGCGCGGCGGTCTCCAGCGCGACAAGCGAGGCTGTCATGGAGAGATTGGGCAGCACGTCCTCCTGCAGCAATTTCTGGCGGTTGCGGTCCATATAGTCGTTGAAACCCGCCGTGACGAACGCACAGGGCACGAAGCAGGCGCCGATCTCGCGCGCCAGGGTCGCCTCAGGGGCGATGGAGTGGTTGAGCACGTCCGCCCCCATGCCGCGATAGGCCAAGGCTTCGGCCGGGGTTGTCAGCCGCGGCCCATAACAATGGGCAGCCACCAGTTGCTGTTCGATGCCATGCACGCGGCATTCGGCCGGCCAATGGCGGCGGGCCGTCTCGGCCAGAACCGCCGCACATCTTGGACATACGATCTGCTTGCCCGAACAGTCAAAACTCTGGCGGTCCGGAAGCAGTGAAAACGGGGTCTGCGTCAGTTCGATGATATCGGCGGGCACCACCATGTCGCCGGGCTGGATCGCCTTGTTGACGGCGCCAACGGTCGAGCAGGCGAGGACTTGCCGCACCCCCGCTTGCATCAACACCCAGAACGCGCGGCGATGGCAGGAATGGTCGATATGGTCGCGGGGATTGCCGTGCGAATACATGCACAACGCCCGCTTTGCTCTGCCTTCGGCTGAAATCGAGGCATCGAACTCGAGCAGCTTCCAGTTGTCGGTACGACCGAAAGGCGTTTCAAAACTCATGTCGCGCCGCAGCGTGCGCACGCCCTCGAAGCCGATATCTTCCGGGAAGGCAAGCCCCCAGTTTGCCGACCCGGTGATGATGGCCAAGCCGACCTGAGGTATGTCAGTCGATTGATCCGCCGGAGCACCGGCCGCGTGATGATTTTTGGGCATGCTTCCAGTCTCGGTGAGGATTTTGGCTCGGTCAGGATTTTTGGCGCAGGGCGACGATCACGACGACGACCACAACAATGGCGGTCCACAATGTCGAGATCGCCGCAATGGTCGGATCGATCTGATCGCGCAGCGAGATGAACATGAGCTTCGGCATCGTGCTGTTGCGACCACTTGCCACGAAGGTCGAAATCACGGACTCGTCGAGCGACGTCAGGAACGCCATCAGTGTCGCCGACAACAGGCTGAGCCGAAGTTGCGGAACGATTATTCCGCCAATTGCCCTGGCCCAGTCCGCGCCGAGGCTGCGCGCCGCCTGAACCTGGTTCCAGTCGAAGCGAGCCAGCGCGGGCAGCAACACGATGCACGCCACCGGTACGGCCAGCACCACATGTCCGACCAGCACACCGAACAGCGTTCCGACCAGGCGTTGCGCCGCCAGCACAAAGAACAGGCCGATCGCCAGCAGGATTCCCGGGGTGACCGAGGGGGTGAGCAGGACGCCCTGGATGGAAGCTGCGGTCTTGCCGCCCAGCCGATTCATCGAGATGCAGGCGAGCAGCGCAAAAGGCACCGCGATCAGCGCCGTCAATGTCCCGAGGATCAGGCTCGTCCTGAGTGCAGCCATCCACGTCGCCGAGCCGAAAAAATTCTCGTACCAGCGCAACGAGTAGGCGTGCGGCGGAAACTCGAGGAGGTTAGACGCCGAAAACGAAAGCGGCACCACCACGAGCGTTGGCAACATCAGAAATGCCATGACAAGCGCAGCAAAGCTCCACAGGACAATGCGGGCGAGCCGGTTTTGCGGATAGGCTTCAAGCATGGGAGGCTGCCACTGCGTCCTGGGCCAGCAGGCGGCGTGCCGCCAGCAGCATCACACCGATCAGCGCCATCAGAACGAGGAGCAGAATGCCCAGGACGCTCGCCGACCCCCAATCCTGAAAGGTCGATAGCGCACGCTCGATCCGGGTAGAGAGAGGATTTACCTTGCCGCCGCCAAGCACCGCCGGCGTGATGAAGAAACCGATGGAATAGATGAGCACGATGACCGAACCCGAGAAGATGCCGCCGGCCGAAAGCGGCATGATGACGGTGCGGATGACCTGCCCGAGCGTGGCTCCCATGCTCGCTGCCGCGCGAACGAGGTTTGGGTCGATATCGCGCATCGCGGCATAAACCGGCAGCAGAAAGATCGGCAGCATGTAGTGAACCATGCCGATCAGCGTCCCGGTGAAGTTGTAGACCAGCGGAAAAGGCTCCGCCGTCAGGCCCGAACCAGTCAAGGCCGCGTTGATCATACCATCACGCCGCAACAGCACGAGCCAGCCATAGGTGCGCACCAGGATGGCGGTCCACAATGGCAGCATGACGAAGGCCATCAGCACGTTGGCCACCCTTGGTCTGGCGCTGGCCAAGGCGAGTGCCAGCGGGATGCCCAGAAGAATGCAGATCGCCAGCGTGCCGAGGGACAGTTCGAGGGTGGTGACGAGCGCCGACCATGTCAGTCCGCTCGAAAGCACTTTCGCGTAGTTGCCGACAGTGTACTCACCGCCTGTGGTCAAAAAAGATTGCCGGATGATCCAAAGGATGGGCAGTATCGCCGCCAATCCAACGATGATCAGCGCCGGCAGCGAAAGCGAAAGGAAAAACCGCCGCTCGCGGCGCGCATCCGCCAAGAGCGCTGGATCCGCGGTGACGGTCACGCCAGCGCTCCCGGTATCGCGTGAATCTTCGCTGCTGGTGCATAGGCGGTCATCCGCTGACCGGCGGCAAGCTCGGCGCAACCGCCGGCCAGCGCTGCCGGAATGCAGACAAGGACCTCCTGGCCACCGTCGAGCGCCAGCGTCAAAAGCCAGTTCTCGCCGCGGAACGCCTTGGCGCGCAGTGTTCCTTCGAGAGCCACTGCGTCTGCCCCGGCGAGCTTCGCATCAAGATGGAAGCTTTCGGCGCGAATCATCAGGGTTTCGCGTGACGCTTCGGCGCCATCGATCCTGCGCACCGAGCCCGGCGCCACAATGTTGGCCTCGCCCATGAACTCGGCGACGAAGCGGGTCGATGGACGATCATAGATCCGCTGCGGCGTATCGATCTGCTGGATGCGGCCAAAATTCATCACCGCAATCCGGTCAGACATGATCAGCGCCTCGCGCTGGTCGTGGGTCACGTAGATTGTGGTGATGCCCAGATCATCGTGCAGACGCCGGATTTCGTACTGCATGGTTTCGCGCAGATTCTTGTCGAGCGCCGACAGCGGCTCATCCATCAGCATCACACGCGGCTCGAAGACGATAGCCCGCGCCAACGCCACCCGTTGGCGCTGGCCGCCGGACAGTGCGGCAACATTGCGCTCCGCCAGGCCATCCAGCTTGACGCGGGCCAAGGTGGCAAGCGCCCGCTGACGCGCCTCCGCTCTCGGCGTCTTGCGCAGCGCCAGCGGATACGCGACATTCGCCAGGACGTTCATGTGGGGAAACAAGGCGTAATTCTGGAATACGATGCCGATGTCGCGTTTGTTGGGCGCCAGACGGGTGATGTCGCGATCGCTCAACAACAGCTTGCCGGAATCCGGCCGGACAAAACCGGCCAGAGCCATGAGCAGCGTGGTCTTGCCCGATCCCGATGGCCCCAGCAGCGTGAGGAACTCGCCAGCTTGAATGTCGAGCGAAACATCATCCAGTGCGACGTAGGACCCGTAAGCCTTGCTGACGCTGTCGATGGTGATCGGGAGCGACTTCATCATCTGCTCCAGCCTTGTCAGCCGAGACTCAGCGGGCCATCATCTCATCGAAGGCCTGTTGGGCAGCCTCGCCGTTCTTGACCCACCATTCCGAATTGGAAAACACCGAAGTGCCGGCATTTTCAGGCGCCGTCGCAAGCGTCTTCAGACGGTCCTCGGGAATCAGGCCACCCTCATAGGCCGCAGGATTGACCGGGCCATAGGCGATGAAATCGGTCAGCTTCGCAACACGCGCCGGCTGCGTCATCGCTGCGATGAGCTTCATGGCGGCTTCCTTGTTCGGCGCGCCCTTCGGCACCCCAAGGCAGTCCGTGCCGATGACCGAACCCTTGAACGTGTAGTCAGCCGCGCCGCCATCTTTTTTAACAGTCTCTGCGCGTCCGTTCCAGGTAACGACCAGATCCGCCTCACCATCCTTCAGCAGCTGCGCGGACTGGGCTCCCGAGGTCCACCACACGGCGACATCCGGTTTGATCGCTTCAAGCCGCTTGATGGCGCGCTCCAGCCCTTCCGGCGTGCTGAGCACGGAATAGACGTCCGCCGGCGCCACGCCATCGGAGAGAAGCGCGATCTCGATCGAGTCCTGCGCATTGGCGCGCAACGCGCGGCGGCCCGGGAATTTGGCAACGTCCCAGAACTCGGCCCAGGTCTTCGGCGGGTTGTCGCCATAGGTCTTGGTGTTCCACGACAGGACGGTGCCATAGGAATCGAACGGATAGCAGTAGTCGGACGCGGCACCCTCCGGCACGGATTTGGCATCGATGATCTCGTAGTCGAGCGGCTCCAGCAGCGACTGAGCGGCGGCCTGGGCGCCTTCCGGCGAGCCGAGGTGGATAATGTCGGTCGCAACTGCCCCCGAGGTGACCTGCATCTTCAAGGCGGCCAGGCCGTCGCTCAGCGTCTCCTCGCGAACATCATGGCCAAGCTCTTGTGCAGCAGGGCCCCACATGGCCTCTTTCATGGCGTTGCCATAATCGCCGCCTGCGGTCGTGATGGTGAGTGTTTGCGCATGGACGGGCAAGGCAGCCGAGATGGTGAATGCTGTTAAGGAAATGCGCAGCCAGGACATAGGTTCTCCTCCCCAACTTGATCAAATATTGCCCGAAATGGCTATTTATTTGTAATCGTAACGTTACGATTGCATCTGAATACGCAGGAGTCAAGCTGCTTGCCACGGGCGTTCGGATTGACCGGGATGTCGAATCCGGTAACGTTATGGCGGTCAGCAAGTCAGCCGGCGCTTTCGCAAATGAAGTCGGGCGAACAATGGCCAATCTAAAGCAGATCGCGGCGGAACTTTCCCTCTCGGTGACCACGGTGTCCCGCGCTCTGAAGGATGGGCCGGAAGTGCAGCCCTCGACCATAGCCCGCGTCAAGGAGGCGGCCAAGCGGGTCGGCTATCTGCCAAACCATCATGGTCGTGCGCTCAAAACCGGTCGAACGCTGACGCTGACGGCAGTGCTGCCGATGGAGACCCGAGACCATCTCTCCGATCTGTTGAAGCTGCCTTTGATCGAAGGCATGACGCTGGCGGCGCGAAAAGCCGGTTATAGTCTGTCCATCTATTCCACCACGCCCGACGACGATCCCGTCGAGAGCGTGCAGCGGCAGCTTCAGGCGCGCAGCACGGACGGACTGATCATCACGCGCCTGGTGTCGGGTGATCCGCGCGTCAAGCTGCTGCTGGATCAACGCATGCCATTCGTCGCGTTTGGAAGAACCGACCTGGATACCGCGTATCCGTATGTCGATGTCGACAATGAACAGATTGCCTACGAGGCAACCCGACGGCTCATGGACAAGGGCTGCCGACGCATTGCACTGCAACTTCTGGTTCCGGAGGATCAGGGAAGCGCCAAGCGTCTTTCCGGCTATGCAAGGGCAATGGCCGAGGCCGGCATTCCGATCGACCAAGCGCTGATCGGTCATGGCATGTTCACCATGGAATCGAGCGCAGCCTGGTTCGATCGCTTGCTGGCTTGCTCAGATCCGCCGACAGGCCTGGCATGCGCCAACGAACTCGGCCTTCTGGGGGCGCTGCACGCTCTTGGCAAAAGAGGTCTTGCGCCGGGGAGCGACGTCCACATCGTCACGCGTGACAGCACACGGCTGGCACGCTTCCTGCCGGCAAAGATCGAAGTTCATTCCGTCGATATGGCGGCTGTCGGACGCAAGCTTGTCGAAGTCCTGGAGAGCCGGATCATCAATCCGCTTGGGCCGGTGGAGACAATTTTGCTCAAGGGTGAATTCGAACCGGCCGAATAGCCTGTTCGGATACTCAACCACTGATTGTATTAGCCGCATTTCTGTGGCGTCAAAGCGATTCCGCTTTGGCTGTAAAAATGCTCTGGACGTCACTCGGCCGGGGCCGTGCCGACCTGGCCGGCGACTTCCTGATCCAGCTCGGCCAGGAAATCCACGATGCGGGCCGCATTGTCGCCAAGGTCGTAGCGGCCGTAACGCGAGGCCGAACGCATGTCGACGATGACCGCATCGCCATCGTCGGTCACACGGATGGCGACGTCGGCGGGAAGGCTGAGGATGAAGCTCCTGGCCAGGGCGTTGATCGTCACCTCGCTTTGCCCGATCGCACGGGGAAACTGCGCCGCAAGCTGCCAGTCCCGACGACCGAGCACGGTTTCGACGGCTTCCAGGACCCGATCGAAAGGCAGATTGTAGCTGCGTCCGGTGACCAGCGGATAGGTCTCGGTCTGCAGGCGCCGCTCGCCCGGGGTCGGCGGCGAAAGCGCGTTCATATCCCCGGTCCGGGTGCTGGTGTCGAGCACCGGCGGATCGTCGAAATCCGTCGAGATGTCCCTGAGCGGCGGAGAAGTCGCTGCCCAATAGGCGGCAATGCCAAAAGGAACAAGCACCAGCAGTGCCAGCACCGTGCCGACGGTGAGATCGCGACCGCCACGGTCGCCGAAATTCCACAGTCTCGAAAACGCAAATCCGGCGAACAACAGCGCAAAGGCGGCAAGCAGCGCGACAATGCCGAGCACCCAAAGGAAAGCCGGCGTTTCAACAAGCTGATAGCGGTGGCCGACGAGAACGGTCAGCAGAAGGACCGCCGAAAAAGCGCCTGTCCGCCGCGACCAGCCGGCCGCCCTCGACGTCTGTCGCTCGGGAGTTTTCATCATTTTCAGCACTGCTTCACCCCGAACCGGCGCTTAAGCCGTTCAACGGCGGCTTGAAGGCGAAAGACGTCATGTCAGTCAGTCCGTCGGCAGGCGATAGTCCCTGAACTGCCGGCGCAAGGTTGTCTTCTGGATCTTGCCGGTAGCGGTGTGGGGAATTTCGCCGACGAAGGCGACGTCATCCGGCATCCACCACTTCGCCACCTTGCCGTCCATGAAGGCGAGGATATCCGTCTTGGTCGGCTCCCGGCCCGGCTTGCGGACGACGACAAGCAACGGCCGTTCGCCCCATTTCGAATGTTGGATGCCGATGGCGGCCGCCTCCGCCACATCCGGATGACCGATAGCGAGATTCTCAAGCTCGATGGTCGAGATCCATTCACCGCCCGACTTGATGACGTCCTTGGCGCGATCGGTGATCTGCATGTAGCCGCCTGGGTCGATATGGGCGACATCACCGGTATCGAACCAGCCTTCTTCATCGAACTGTTCGGATCCGATGCCGCTATAATAGGCACGCGCGACGGCCGGTCCGCGGACCTTCAGGCGCCCGAATGTCCTGCCGTCCCAAGGCAGTTCCTTGTCGTCGTCGTCGGTGACCTTCATTTCGACCCCGAAAGGTGGAAAACCCTGCTTGCTCTGGACGTCGAGCCGGGCTTCGCCCTCAAGCCCGGCATAGCCCGGCTTCAAGGTACACAGCGTGCCGAGCGGCGACATTTCGGTCATGCCCCATGCATGGATGACCTCAACATCGTAATTGCCCTGGAACTTTGCCGTGATCGCACGCGGGCAGGATGAGCCGCCGATAACGACCTTGTTCAGATAGGGAAGTTTCTTGCCGGTCTCCTCCAGGTACTGGAGCAGCATCAACCACACTGTCGGCACGGCGGCGCTGAACGTCACCTTTTCCGTGTCGAGCAATTCATAGATCGAGGCGCCGTCCATCTTGCAGCCAGGCATGACCAGCTTGGCGCCGATCATCGGGCCGCTCTGGCCGAGGCCCCAGGCGTTGGCGTGGAACATCGGCACAACCGGCAGTATGGTGTCGCGCGAGGAGAGGCCCATCGCATCGGGCATCGCCGCAATCATGGCGTGCAGCACGTTCGAGCGATGGCTATAGAGGACGCCTTTCGGATCGCCTGTCGTGCCCGAGGTGTAGCACATGCCGGCGGCGGTGTTTTCATCGAACGTCTTCCAGGTGAAGGCGCCGTCGGCTTCGTCGAGCCATTCCTCATAGGCGACAGCATTCGGCAGCGCCGTCTGCGGCATTTGCGCCTTATCGGTCAGCACGATCACCTGCTTGAGCGATTTGACCGCGCCGGCGATCTTTTCAAGCAGCGGCATGAATGTCAGATCGACGAAGATCGCCTTGTCCGCGGCATTGTTCATGATCCAGGCGATCTGCTCGGGAAACAGGCGCGGATTAAGCGTGTGATAGATCGCGCCGACACCCATGATGCCGTACCAGGCTTCGATGTGGCGCGCCGTATTCCAGGCCAATGTGGCGATGCGGTCGCCAAGCCCAAAGCCATCACGCTCGAGCCGCTCAGCGACCCGCAAGGCACGGCGATGAATTTCGACGTAAGTGGTCCGGACGATCGGGCCCTCGATCGAGCGCGACACAATCTCGCGTTCGCCGTGCTGCCTGGCTGCGTTGTCGATGAGCTTGTGGCAAAGCAGCGGCCATTCCTGCATCAGTCCGAGCATGCTTCTCCTCCCATTGGTTTTCGTTCCCCCACTGGTTTTCGCTCCATTGTGGGACGAACAAGCGGATTGTCCAGCCATGACCGGGCAGAAGCAGCGCATTGTTCGAAAAGGCAGAGAAAACCGCCACAATCCGGCCATTGTCGACATTAACTTTGATTAATGGTAGGGGTGTGATTGGCGAATGAAAGAGGTTCGCATGGACGCGCAGCTCGACGACAAAGCTCTCGAAGATTCGCTTGCCGAAAGCCTGGCCGATTTGGTGCCGGACGCCAAAACCGTTTCCGAGGACGAATTCGTCGAAGTCGTCGGCGGAGCCCTTGAGGCGGTCGGCGGCACGCTGCTGTTCAAGATGTGCGTTCAGAACGAAGGCGAAAGCCAGCACGTCGCCGCGGCTTGCGTCGGCGATGGCGGCAACCGCCAGTTCCTGCTTCTTACCCTGCCGACCGGCGGTGGTGCGCTCAAGGTCGAAACCGCGTCGCGAAGCACCAATCCTGTCGCCGGTATCGCCGCCGCCTATGCCGGGCTGATGGACGCGTTTCAGGCTGCCGCCTGATCGGTCATCAGCCCTGATCGGTCATCGGCCCTGATCGGTCATAGCCAAGCTCGATTTGACGAGAGATCCGGCAACGCCAAAAGGCGATGGAGCCCCCGCATTCGACAGCGCCCTTGCGTAGCGCGCACACCCTACACACCTTAGGTCGTGCAAGGAGAACCGTCATGGACCAGACCGCCAATCCGTCACCCGGCTTTCAGCGCAACCCGGATAAAGTGATTACCATCGAGCCCTTCAGCGGAACTGTGACCGTACGCGCCGGCGACGCGGTCATTGCCTCGTCCAGGAGGGCCAAGGTGTTGACCGAATCCCCCTACCCCGGGATCCTCTACATTCCATTCGAAGACATCGATTTCGACAAGCTTCGCAAGACGGACTCGTCGACTCATTGCCCGTTCAAGGGCGATGCGAGCTATTGGAGCGTGCTGCCTGCCGCGGAAGCAGGCAAGGATGCGATGTGGGCCTATGAGCAGCCTTTCGACGAGATGATCGAAATCCGCGATCACGGCGCGTTCTATCCCAACAAGGTGACGGTCGAAGCCAAACCAGCCTGAACAGGGCCAGCCTGAGCAGGGCCAGATGAGCAGGGACGGCTCGTGGCCTGTCCCGCCGATCATTCGGTGGCACGGCAATGGCCGACGTCGGCGCCTTACCCGCGACCGTTCTTAGCAGCCTGCACCGCCGCCTGCGCGGCAGCCAGCCTGGCGATCGGCACGCGGTAGGGCGAGCACGACACGTAGTCGAGGCCGATCTCCTCGCAGAAATGGATCGACGCCGGATCGCCGCCATGC
Organism: Mesorhizobium sp. WSM4806; assembly: GCF_055811635.1. Lineage (NCBI taxonomy): Bacteria > Pseudomonadati > Pseudomonadota > Alphaproteobacteria > Hyphomicrobiales > Phyllobacteriaceae > Mesorhizobium > Mesorhizobium sp. WSM4806. Next base: position 236,851 of record NZ_JBVVQZ010000007.1, read on the forward strand.
TCGCCGCAAATGCCGAGCTTGATATCCGGCCGCGTTGCCCTGCCTTTTTCGGCCGCCATCCGCACCAGTTCGCCGACGCCTTCGATGTCGAGCGACACGAACGGATCCTGCTCGATGATGCCCTTCTGGCGATAGGTCTCCAGGAACGAGGCCGCATCGTCGCGTGAGATGCCAAAAGTGGTCTGGGTCAGATCGTTGGTGCCGAAAGAGAAGAATTCGGCCGCCTCGGCGATGGCTTGGGCGCGGATCGCGGCGCGCGGCAGTTCGATCATCGTTCCGGTCAGATAGGTGATCTTGACGCCGGTTTCCTCCATCACGCTCCTGGCGACGGCATCGATCCGCGCCTTGACGTAGTCGAGCTCCTTCACCAGACCGACCAGCGGCACCATGATTTCCGGGACCACCAGCGCGCCGGCCTTCCTGCCGGCTTCGACGGCGGCCTCGAATATGGCGCGCGCCTGCATCTCGGCGATTTCGGGATAGGAAACCGCAAGCCGGCAGCCGCGATGGCCAAGCATCGGGTTAAATTCGTGCAGGGCCTCGGTGCGCTGCCTGAGCTTGTCGGGCGACAGGTTCATGGCGGCGGCGACTTCGGCCACCTCTTCCTCGGTCTTGGGCAGGAATTCGTGCAGCGGCGGATCGAGCAAGCGGATCGTCACCGGCAGGCCGGCCATGATCTCGAACAATTCGAGGAAATCCGAGCGCTGCATGGGCAAGAGTTTTGCGAGCGCCGTTCGCCTGCCCTTTTCCGTGTCGGCCAGGATCATCTCGCGCATGGCAACGATGCGGTCGCCCTCGAAGAACATGTGCTCGGTGCGGCAAAGCCCGATGCCTTCGGCGCCGAAGGAACGCGCCATGCGCGCGTCGAGCGGCGTTTCGGCGTTGGTGCGCACCTTCATGCGGCGCACGGCATCGGCCCATTCCATGATGGCGGCGAAATCGCCCGAGAGCTCCGGCTGCAGCATCGGTACGGCGCCCTTCAGCACCTGGCCGTTGCCGCCGTCGATGGTGATGATGTCGCCCTTGCGGAACGTCGATCCCATCGCCATCAGGGTGCCGGCCCTGTAGTCGACGCGCAGCGAGCCGGCGCCCGACACACAAGGCTTGCCCATGCCGCGCGCCACCACTGCAGCGTGGCTGGTCATGCCGCCACGCGTGGTCAGGATGCCTTCCGCCGCATGCATGCCGTGGATGTCCTCGGGACTGGTCTCGATGCGCACGAGGATCGCCTTGCGGCCTTGCGTCTTGAGCTCCTCGGCATCGTTGGAGGAAAACACGATCTCGCCGGTGGCTGCACCCGGAGATGCGGGCAGACCGATGCCGATGACATCGCGTGCTGCCTTCGGATCGATGGTCGGATGCAGCAACTGGTCGAGCGAGGCCGGATCGATGCGGGCCACCGCCTCCTCCTTTGAAATGAGCTTGTCGCGTGCCATTTCGACGGCGATTTTGAGCGCCGCCTTGGCGGTGCGCTTGCCGGACCTCGTCTGCAGCATCCACAATTTGCCGCGCTCGATGGTGAATTCGAGATCCTGCATGTCGCGGTAGTGCTTTTCCAGACGGTCGGAGATGGTGACGAAAGACTGAAACGCTTCCGGCATCAGCTTCTGCAGCGACGGCTTGTCGGAGCCGGCGGCAATGCGCGCCGCCTCGGTGATGTTTTGCGGCGTGCGGATGCCGGCGACGACATCCTCGCCCTGCGCATTCACCAGGAACTCGCCATAGAGCATCTTTTCGCCGGTCGACGGATTGCGGGTGAAGGCGACGCCGGTGGCCGAGGTCTCGCCCATATTGCCGAAGACCATGGCCTGGACGTTGACCGCGGTGCCCCAGCTTTCGGGAATGTCGTGCAGGCGCCGGTAGGTGATGGCGCGGTTGTTCATCCAGCTCGAAAACACGGCGCCGATCGCACCCCAGAGCTGCTCGTTCGGATCTTGCGGAAACGGTTTGCCGAGTTCCTCCTCGACCTTGGCCTTATAGAGCGCGATCACGCCCTGCCATTCGATGGCGCTCAGTTCGGTATCGAGTTCATGGCCGAGGCCGCCCTTCTGGTCTTCGAGGATTTCCTCGAACACCTCATGGTCGAGGCCCATGACGACATCGGAATACATCTGGATGAAACGCCGGTAGCTGTCATAGGCAAAGCGGGCGTCGCCTGAATCGGCGGCCAGCGCCTCGACCGTCTCGTCGTTCAGGCCGAGATTGAGCACGGTGTCCATCATGCCGGGCATCGAAGCGCGGGCACCGGAACGCACCGACACCAAAAGCAGTTTTGAGGGATCGCCGAAGCGGCGCCCGGTCAGCCGGCCGATGTGGTCAAGCGCAACCGCGACGTCCGCCTCCAGCGAGGCCGGGTAGGTGCGGCCGTTAGCGTAATAGGCGTTGCAGACCTCGGTGGTGATGGTGAACCCCGGCGGCACCGGCAGCCCCAGGCTGCACATTTCGGCCAGATTGGCGCCCTTGCCGCCCAGCAGGTTCCTGTCGCCGGCACGGCCTTCCGCAGCGCCGTCGCCAAAGGTGTAGACCCATTTGGTCATGCTTGCTCTCCGGTTGCAGGAGATTGAAAAGATTGACGAAGCCGAAGTTCCGCCGTGTCCCTGCACGAGCGATATGATGCTGCAGTGCGAAAGGCAAGCCGTCGGCAAGCCAGCCGGCTTCTACAATCGATTAAGAAAAAGCGATAACAAAAAGACTTGCGGCTCGACGGCCAGTTGAAGAGGACAAAACAGGAACTAGCGATAACGCCATGTGACTGACCGGAGAACTCGAAACGCTGGGCGCCGTCGAAAATGCCGGCGGCACGATCGTCAAGCCGATCTTCTCATTCCCCGGCGGCAGGCGGATCCATTTCTTCGATCCGGCCGGCAATGAAATGGCGGTTGGGGTGAATAGATGCCATCGCCCGACAGCAGACGATGATATGCGACGCCAATCTGCGGGGACCGGTGGATCAGTTCCGCGCACTTGCCGTTCTCGGCATTCTCGGCATTGAGCTTTCCGTCGGCTCGTCCTATAAGGCCGCGCGCAGCGGGCATGTTCCGGCTGCTGGGGCGTAGCCAAGTGGTAAGGCATCGGTTTTTGGTACCGACAATCCCAGGTTCGAATCCTGGCGCCCCAGCCAATCCGGCATTTTCCGAACTGTGGACCCGCGAAGGCCGCCAGGATTGATCCGTCCGCCGCATATCAGCTCATTGGCCAAACGATCATGAGCATCGGCACGGCAACAATGACGACGAGGAACGATAGCAGCAGTCCCAAATGTGGATAATCGCTGAAACGGTAGCCGCCCGATCCCATGGCGAGCGTGTTGCACTGGTGGCCGATCGGTGGCAGCCCTTTTCTCGAATCCAATGGGGCGCGGCGGGATGAGGCGCTGAGTGCCTCGAAGGCGAGTGGACGCTGGAGCGGCTCGGCTACCGCTCGAGTTTATTACGGCCGCACCCTTGTCACCCGCGTCGGCAAGCTTGAGCTGCGGATTCCGTAGGACCGGGTTGGCCGCTTCTCCACCGGGCTGTTCGAGCGTTGCCAGCGTTCGGAGCGGGCCTTGGTGGCCACGCTTGCGGGGTTGTATGTGCAAGGCGTGTCGACCAGCAAGCAGCTGGTCCAGCAGTTTCTCGATAGCCAAGCGATGATTCTTTCCTTTCCATCATCATGGCCGCGCACAGAATTCCTGACAGGCCCCAGCGATGACTGCCTGCAGGAGCTGTCGATGCCGGCACGCTCTCGCCGAAGCCAAGTCCAAGGCCGATCTCTCTGCATGAGGAATGCAACATTTTGTCTAAATTTATCAAGATAGTTCAAACCAGAACCTAAAGTCCTGTGGGTACAACGCACTCCAGAACAAAAACATTGGAGGCTAGCACATGACGTTTTCTACTGCGCATCGGAACTGTTTTAGAAGAGTGGCGATTGCAGCGATCGGGCTTGCTTTTTCCGTGGCTCTCGGCGCAAACGCGCGAGCAGGCGAATTGCGTAAGCCAGAGAGAGAGACACGGTCCGTCTACCTTGTCAAATATTGGGTTAACAACGATGTTCGCTACAACAAGAAGCCCGTCGGCAAGGTCGTTAAAATATCAGCATCCCGGTACTTGAACAGCAACAGCTATGTCTGCACTCCGAGCGGCTTTGGTCAGAAAGCGCGTTGCTACACTCGAAGGGTCTCGAATCAGCCGGGCATTTAATGTTGGACTTGGTTTTGACAGAAGCCGCCGCGCCTGAGCCTGAAGCCGCGGCGGCTCCGTTTTTGCGCGGTTATCGAGAATTCGCCTTAAGATGCGAAACTTCTTTGCTTACCCCATTACCTTTGACTAGTTTGCGCGCCTCATCGTCCCGGCGAGCGGGATTGTGACGAAAGACATACCATTTCCCACCCTTGAAAGGCTTCTGATAAACGACGCCATGTTTTTCACGGTGCAGGAAACATGTGATTGCACCGCTTCTGGCCAGACTCCCTTTCGCTACTTTGCTGGTCCAGAGAGCGCGCATGCAGAGCTTGCCCCCATTGGTCGCATACCAGTTTCCCTCCGCATAGGACCATGCTGCCCGTTTGCGCGACCAAGCGGCGAACGGCTTCCTATTTGCAGAGAACAGCCCGCGAGCAGTTGTCTCCGCAGAATAGAACCCACCGCCGTTTTGCCATTTCCAGGTGCGGCCGGCATAGAGCTTTTCAACCGCTGAGGCCTTCATCGGCGTCGCGGCAGCGGCGCGTTTTTCTATAGCGTCGCCCGCCGGTTGTTTGGGAGCGGCGTAGGCATTGCCTGCAAGCAAGAACACAAACAGCACCGCACTTGAGATAATCGAACGGATCGAAAACATTTTACTTCCTCTCCACCAAGGCAATTCCAGTAAGACTGCGTAAGAGTCCTGCGTTGGAACCGCATAGAAATAAAGGGATGGAGCGGTTCGGCCATCTGGTGAAAGCCGAACCACTCTGTCGAACGACTTGGATCAGTCCAGCGGATGGTTGGCCACGCGCCAATCGGGCCGGCCAACCTTTCTCGGCCATGGATAGACTTCAAGATCGTTGAAGTAGACAACGGCTGTCATGTCCGGGAACTCGGCATGCGGCTTGTTTGCTTCCGCGGCCCAGTCACGAGCATATTCGTCGTTACCTTCGTAGCCAAGCTCCGCAATGGCGATTGGTTTGCCGAAGCCCGTCACACGGTCATAACCCGGCTTTGTGCGCTCCACAAAAGTCGTATCACGACCGACCTCCAGCTTGTCATAGGGCTGATAGCCAAAGACGGACAGACCGATAATGTCGACATATTTGTCGCCAGGATAGAAGGCTTCCAGTCCTTCTTCTCCTTTCGGTGACCACATGTATTGGGCCGACGGAAGATGCTTGCGGCATATGTCGATGACATGCCTATAGGCGTTCACATAACCTTCAGCATTCCAGAAAGCCCAGGTGAATTGCCCGTCATTATCTTCCATTTCCTGCCCCCAGCGGATAGTGACGGGGCTTTTCAGCTGCGCCGCCGCAGAGCAGACCGCTGACATATTGGCATCGTAGCGCCCGCCCAAAATCCCGGCGAGCAAATCCTCGGGACCTACACGCCAGTCCCGCGCCCAGGACCACGGCTCGACTGTGATCAACAGGGAACGTCCACGCTCACGCGCATAGGCATCTGCGGCGCTGAGCGTTGCCAGATCCACATCTTCCCAGGGAAGAAAAAGGTGTTCGATTTTTGAGTTGGAATCGTTGGTATAATCCGCATGCGGATCGTAGGCGCCGGGGGTTACAGAGTCAGCCGTGATGATGGGACGCTTATCCCGAAACTGATTGCGGCTGTCGACACTCGCTCCCGACACGCCGCTGGCTGCATAAACACCACCGGAAATGCATAGGCCGCAAAGCAAGGCTGCTGATTGTTTAAAGAGACTTTTCAAGGACCCCTCCCTTTCTTACTGTTCAGATTGCTGTGCCGCACCAAGCGCGGCTTTGATGGCATCGAGTGGACGGGAAACCAGATCGGTGGACACTAGCTTGCTGGCCTCGTCGCCTTGGTGGACCTCGGCGTTACGGAACGCATACCACTCACCACCGGGCTCGCGCTTCTGATAGATCGTTCCATTGTCGATGCGATGCGAAAAGCAGGTCTTGGCGGGAAATACACCCTGTTCGGAATGCCATGTCGCGTTGAGACACATCCAACCTGTCTCGGTGATGATCCAGCGGCCTTCCGCCCAGGATTTGCCCGTCTCACCGTCAGTCCACGCCGAAAATTGCCGGTTCGCGCCCACCATTCGTCCGGCTCCGCTGTCCCACTGCCAGCTCTTGTCTCTATAGAGATCGTAGATTTCGCCTGCTGTCATGCGACGTGCCCCTTCCGGCAGAACGGAAACCTGTGAGGAAGAGGCAAAGGCCGGTGCAGCAATGCAGGACACTGCCCAAGCGACTGCTGTCAGCATCCGGAAACCTGACAGCAATAGAGCCCTTTCAGATTTAGAAACTGCCACCGGAACCTCCTGCCATCTCGAGATGAGCGGTGCCCGCCGTTTGTCCTCGATGGGCGTGTTCGGTCGCATGAGGCAGTGCGGCCGGGCATGTGCCGCTGACCAAACCGACATAGCCTGTTCCAATGATTGCGATCTTCATGTGTTGATTGCCTTCTATCGCTGATTTGAATTGCTGGGAGTGCGCCAACGTGGATTGAAGGTGGTCTTGTGAACAGCGCGACCACCGACGCCTGCCCCTGCAATTGAGAATCTGTCGTCGAACAGGGAAAAGCTTTTGGTTCCCCAGGCGAGCGCCTCAATGCCGTCGCGTCCACGCTCGACCGTGGCGAAGCTGGTAACCATCAAAAGGGCCATGAAACTGCTTGCCAGCGCGGGGCGATAGGCGCGGCTTTTCATCCGCACGTTATTCTCCCTGCCATGCTGCAGCAAGATGATGAAAATCAGCAGCAAGTAAAAGCAAGCATTGATGATGGCGAAGACGAAAAAGCCGCGCGTTTGATACGCATCCTGCACGAACACGACCGGCAGAATGGAGATCAGGACCACGAAGGCATACGGCGCCAGCACGCGAAACGGCAGTGGATCGACTTCGGACGTGCCTTTTGGCGTGACGCGAAAATCAACAAAGGATCCGGTCATCCAGTCACGGAACGCGGCAAAGGTTCCAGCCAGAACCCACGGCCAGCGTGCCAGCAAAAACAACATCGCTTCCCAACTGAAAATCTTGCCGTCGATAGGCCGAAATGTGCGACTCGACCGCCACCAGAATGCCAAAAGCAGGATCATAAGCGACTGCGGCATGAAATGGAGCAGAAACTCTGGGTAAGTGACGTTGACGAAATTATCGCCCTTGACCAGCACAATCACGGGCAACAGGAATGTCAGAGCAAGAAAGAAGGCGTATAGCGGGTACCAGAACTGCGAAAATAGGAATTGAACCTTCAAACGCAGCGGCAAGTGTCCGATCAGTTTTGGTGAGTATTGCAACAGGATCGTCACCAGGCTCCGCGACCACTGGAACTCCTGCGTTACAAGATCGGCAAACGTCCGTGGGCCGTCGCCATGGGCGATGGCATCAAGCGCGTGAGCCCCTCGCCAGCCATAGGCATTCATGAAGAGCGTTGTGGAATGATCCTCGGCGAGTTCTGGCCCCAGCCCGCCGATTTCCTTCAGTGCCGCAGTGCGCACCGCATAGTGCGATCCGATGCATACGGGCGCGAAGCCATTGTTGTATCCGGCTTGCAGTGACCCATGCATGCTCGCTTCGATGTAGAGGCGGCCACGCGCGGACCAGCTTTCATGTGCATTGCGATCGCAAATGCTGGGCGCGGAAACATAACCGATTGTCGGGTCGGCAAAAGGCCGCAACATGTTATATAGGTAGTCCGGTTCGGGAACATGATCGGCATCGAGCTGCGACACAAAATCATATTGGTCGTAGCCATAATGATCGTAGAAGAAAGCCAGGTTGCCTTCCTTGCAGCGTGTGCGGCGGGGCCAGGACTGGCGATGGTAATCGGCGCGATTTTTGCGGGTGGAAACGAATACGCCATGTTCGCGACACCATGCGAGCGTTGCGGGCGATGGATCCTCATCGGCCAGCCACGTGTCGTGAGGCACGTTCTGGGCTAACATGGCCCGCAAGGTTTCGGCCACCACCTCAAAAGGTTCTGATGGAGCCTTGGTGACCACCATGGCAACGCGACTGCCGGCGGAGATACGCAGCCGTCCGTGCGGCCGGCGTGCATTGAAGAAAATGGTGATGAAGTAGACTGGCAAAAGCGTTACCCACGCCAGAAGCGCCGTCACCAGAATTGAGCCGACCATGTTGGTGTGGGTGGCTCCGAAAACCCACCATTGCCAGAAGAATGCGACGGCCATCGCCCACAAAACCGCGCCCATAATGTACTCGACGCGCTTTCGGCCGGTGAAGACCGGCACCATCAGGGGTTCTTCCCTGTCAACGGACAGCGCGATGCGCGGCGTGCTCATGAGCGCACCTCGAGCCCGAAGAAGGGAGCCGCTGTGCGAATGATCGTATCGAGATCGGAATAGAGCGCCTGAAAGCCAAGTTTTTCGGCAGCGAGCGCCGGATCGGCATAAAGCACCGGAGGATCGCCCGCACGACGAGCGCGCATCTCGACCGGCACGTTACGACCTGTCAGCCGGCTGATCGCTTCGAGAATTTCCTTGATGGATGTACCACGCCCGCTGCCAAGATTGACGGCCAGATTGCCACCGCCGTTGATCAGATGTTCGAGCGCCAGCACATGCGCGCGCGCGAGATCCGCGACATGAATATAGTCGCGAATGCAGGTGCCGTCGGGCGTATCGTAATCCTGGCCATAGACTTCGAGAAAATCGATCCTGCCTGCAGCGGCCATCATGGCTCGCGGAATGAGATGTGTTTCTGGATCGTGGGTTTCGCCGATTTCCCCGTCGATATCCGCGCCGGACGCATTGAAATAACGCAGCGCCACGTAGCGCAGCGCATAGGCAGCCGAATAATCGGCAAGCATTTGCTCCGCGATGAGCTTCGTGCGTCCATAAGGATTGATCGGGCGCTGGCTCTCGCCTTCGCTAATCGGCAAGCGATCCGGAATGCCGTAGGTGGCGCAGCTTGACGAGAAGATGATATTGCGCGTTCCGCTTCTCTGGCAGGCGTCCAGCAGCGATTGGGTCCCGTTGACGTTGTTCTGATAATATTTTGCCGGTTTCTCTACGGATTCGCCGACATAGGCCGATGCAGCAAAATGGATCACCCCGATAGGGCGATACTCATCCATGACGTGGGTCAACCGCTCCGAATCAAGGATGTTGCCTTCAACGAAGGCGCCCCATCGGACGGCTGACCGGTGACCCGTGGATAGATTGTCGTAGACAATCGGATCATAACTCTGCCTGGCCAAAAGCTTGGCTGTATGGCTGCCGATAAAGCCGGCCCCACCAACGACAAGTACGTTCTTGCCGGACATCAGGCGGCCTCCGCCAGCTTTCCGGAGGGCTTCCTCAACTGCCGTTCGAAATAAGCGATCGTTGACTTCAGCCCATCGGCCAACGCCACGGTCGGCTCCCATCCAAGTTCTCTCCGGGCCACTGTGATGTCGGGCCGACGCTGGCGCGGATCGTCCACGGGCAACGGGTGATAGACGACTTTGGAGCTCGAGCCGGTCATTCCCACGATCTGCTCGGCCAACTCACCGACTGTAAATTCGCCGGGATTGCCGATGTTGACAGGCGTATGGATCGCCTGAGGGCTGTACATGAGCCGGTAGAAGCCTTCGATCAGATCGTCCACGTAACAGAAGGAACGGGTCTGCGACCCGTCGCCGTAAACGGTGATGTCTTCGCCCTTGAGCGCCTGCACGATGAAGTTGGAAACGACCCGGCCGTCATCCGGGCGCATGCGCGGACCATAGGTGTTGAAGATGCGCACGATACGGATGTCGACGCCGTATTGCTGATGAAAATCGTAGAACAGAGTCTCGGCAGAGCGCTTTCCTTCGTCATAACAAGAGCGCGGACCGAAGGAATTGACATTGCCCCAATAGCTTTCGGGCTGCGGATGCACATGGGGATCGCCGTAGACTTCCGAGGTGGAAGCCTGGAAAATCCGCGCCTGGTAATGTGCTGCCAGTTCCAGAAGATTGAGCGACCCGATCACGTTCGTCTTCAACGTATGGACCGGGTCGGCCTGATAGTGCGGCGGTGAAGCCGGGCAGGCGAGATTGTAGATCTCGTTGACCGGCAGATCGAGCCGTTCCACGATATCGTGGCGCACAAAGCTGAACGTGTCGTAGTTCAGGAGGTGGCGCAAATTCTCGAGCCGCCCCGTGGAAAAATTGTCTACGCAGATAACAGAATGGCCGTCTTGCAAAAGACGTTCGCACAGATGTGATCCGAGAAAGCCGGCCCCGCCCGCGACAAGTACCCTCCGTTGCGATGAAAGAGCAGAGTTCAAATTTGTAGGATGAAATGCTATACTCACTGGAACACCTCATTCGTTAACCATCAGCGCTAGAATGAAGACATGTAGGTGTCTAGAATGCACTGAGACTTCAGGTTTTCTTTCTCGAGTGAATTTGATGATGTCCAATACCTCCCCGGTTCGTACGTTGCGATATCAGGGAATCCGGAAACTTTTCACATCGTCCATTTTTGCAGCTGACCGCCGCAGACATTTGTTTTTTGATGGAGACGGTGGGCTTCAGGCGATTCTATTGCCTGTGCCGAGATCGGTGCTGCCAAAGGCCTTTATCTCGAAGCGAGCCAAGAAACCCATTCATGGTCGGTTCAGGATCGATCCGCTAACGGCTAAGCTTTGTTGACTTGGTGCGCGATATAATTAACTACTTTACAACCAGGGATCCTTAAATATAGCCAATGATTTTGTTTCTTATAAACGATACACTTCGAAGATGACGACGCATGTCGTTCTTCCATACAAGTTGGCAGGGTCGGAATGTTGTCTATGCGGTCGGTCAGTTCCTCCCCATGGCGATGACGTGGCATATCTCCTGAAGCAGCGCGACGTCGCGGACTTCCGGGTCGTGGCTGGAGGCAATGATGTCGGATAAGACGGTCCCACCTAACGACAGGGAGCCGACATCTGTCGAACGTCGCCGCTGGCCGCGCATGTCGCAGGATCCACTCGGTGAGGATGAGGTGGAGAAGGCCGTCCTGACGTCGTTACGCTTTGAGACGGAAATCCTTCCACCAGTCCAGCAGTTTGCTGCCTGGCGGGAGCATATGGCGATATTGATGGATTCGCGTCTGCCGAACAATGTGAATCCCGAGGATGGATTTGTCGTCCAGCAGGCGGTGTGGAATCTGGGCGGCATGCTTTTGTTGCAACAAACGGTTCCGGCCTTCAGTTACGAACGCTCGCCAGACGCGGTGCGGTTCAGTCCAATTGACCATTGGCAGATCACCGTTCTCCGCGCCGGTCGCACCTGGACCGGAGTTGACGGACGTGTCGCGCAAAATGAACCGGGCATGATTGAAATCCGGTCGCTCGGGCATCCGTTTAGCGGGCGGGCGCTGGCAACGGAGTCGATCAGCCTGATCGTTCCCGTCGATCTGTTTGCCGATGGAGGTAGCTTGCCGGCGGCGAGCAACAACGTCGTTTTGGGTGGACACCGGGCCAAACTGCTGATCGATCTTGTGTCAAGCGTTGAAGCCAATCTCGATCGCTTCACGCAAGACGACCTTCCTAGAATCAAGGACCGTTTGCGGAAAATGGTATTCGACGCGGTTACACCTTTGGTGGATCGTGATGACGGCAACGATCAGATCTCACAAATCGGATTGATGACGCGGGCGAGACGCTTCATTTCGAGCAATCTTGCCTCGCCCGACCTGACACCGGATGCTCTCGCCCGGGAACTGGCGACCTCGAGGACACGGCTCTATGAGCTTTTCGAAACGTCCGGCGGCGTTGCGAATTACATTCGTCGACGACGTCTGTCCGCAGCTCATGCAATGTTAGCGGATCCTTCCGACACCCGAAAGGTCGCCGAAGTTGGTCTAGCAGTCGGCTTTGATTCAGCGGCGAATTTCAGTCGAGCTTTCACGCAGCAGTTCGGGTATAGCCCGAGCAACATACGCAAGCAGTCGTCCGACGACTACATGTACACGGATAGGCAAACAGGTAAGAAACCAAAGGTCACATTCGAAAGCCTGCTGCAAACGCTCGGCCTCTTTTGAGGATGGCGAGGAGCATATATTAGTTCATTGGCCAAACGATCATGAGCATCGGCACGGCAACAATGACGACGAGGAACGATAGCGGCAGTCCCAGGCGCGGATAGTCGCTGAAACGGTAGCCGCCCGGCCCCATGACGAGCGTGTTGCACTGGTGGCCGATCGGGGTGAGAAAATCGCAGCCGGCGCCAATGGCGACTGCCATCAGAAATGCTTCCGGCCTGTAGCCGAGATCGCCGGCAAACGCGGCGGCGATCGGCGCCATGACCAGAACGGTGGCGGCATTGTTGAGGAATGGCGTAACGGCCATCGCGGCGACAAGGATGAGCATCAATGCGCCGGGCGCCGGAAGAATGGTCCCCAGTTTGGCAAGCTCGCCGGCAATGACGCCGGTCGCCCCTGTACTGCGTAGCGAATCGCTCACCGGAATGAGAACGGCGAGCATGACGAGGATTGGCCCATCCAGCGATTGGTAGACGTCTCGGACCGGGATGACCTTGAAAAGCACCATCCCGACCGCGGCCGCAAAGAAAGCGACGGAGACCGGGAGCAGCCCGAACGCAGTCGCCATCATGGCGAGAGCAAGGATGGTTACCGGCACAACACCTTTGCGGACGCTGCCAAGCAGGATAGCCCTTTCTGCCAGCGGCAGGCAGCCGAGTTCACGCAGTATCTCGGGTATCGTCGCGGCATTGCCCTGCAGCACGATGACGTCGCCCAGCCTTAGCTGGATTTCGGCCAGCCTGCGGTCGGGGCGCTCGCCGTGACGGCTGACAGCCAGGAGGTTGACATTGAAGCGGTGATAGAGGGCAAGGCGCTGGGCTGTCCAGCCGATCAACGGGGAGTTTTCACCGATGACGGCTTCGATAGCGACCAGCTCGCCGGTCGTGTCATCCCCGCTGGCCCGGCTGCCCGTAACGCTGAGTTTGCCCTGCGAGACAAGGCGATCCAGCGCCCCTGGGTCGCCCTCGAGCAGCAGAATGTCGTTCATCTTGAGGACAACGTCGGGCAGTGGCGTCATCCGCATGGTCCGGTTGCGCAGGATCGATGTCACGATAGCATCGCCGCCGGAAAGCTTCATGAGGTCTGCGACGGTTTTGCCGAGCACAGTGGAATCGCGGACAATCCGGGCCTCTGTCAGGTAATTCTTGATATCGATGGCTTCATTCACCGACCCGCCCAGCTTTTCGCGCACCGGCAGCAGCCAATAGAAAAACACCAGAAAGATCGTTCCGGCGGCGGCCAGGGCAGCTCCAACAGGTGTAAAATCGAACATTGTGAAGGCGGTGCCGGTCAGTTCCTCCCGCACCCGCGACACAACGACGTTGGGAGATGTCCCCACCTGCGTCATGAGTCCGCCGAGCAGCGACCCGAACGCCATAGGCATCAGGAATATCGACGGTGAAACGCTCGACCGGCGCGCGAACTGGAAGGCTATCGGGATCATGATCGCGAGCGCACCGATGTTCTTTACGAAGGCAGACAGGATCGTGACCACGATGACCAGCAGCGCCAGTTGCGAGCGAACGCCCGACAGGTTCGGAGCGAACCGCCTGATGGCGACTTCCATGATGCCCGAGCGTGCGATGCCTGCGCTCACCAGCAGGGCACTGCCGACAATGATCACGATATCGTCGCTGAACCCGCTGAAGGCCTCGTCAAAAGGCACGATGCCAACCGCGAGTGCGGACAACAGTGCCGCGGCTGCAACCAGATCATATCGATACCGACCCCATACGAGCGCCGCCATCATTATGAAGATAACGGCGAACGACAGGATTTGCGGCGTAGTCATGTCTTCGGATACCCCGCCGCTTGTGCGGCTGATCAGAACGGCCAAACCGCCCTTTTGTTTCTTTCGCTGGTCACGGTTTTGCTACCACGGTTCCGTGCCTGCCAATAAGCCCGTGTCGAGCAATGTTCCTGACTTTCGCAGCCATGGTCCTGGGGCGGCGCCTTTCAACCTGGCCGGCGCGCGGCCGTTCCGACTTCAGCCCTTCCATGAGGCTCGCAGAAAAGCCTTCGACGGCCTAAAGCTGGTCGCATTGACGGCCGTGCAAGGGAGAGAACACAGATGACCGCGCCCGCCATAAGCCGCTTCCCGGTTCCCGAGATCGCCGGCCTTCCCGACGACATCCGCGAACGGATACTCGCCGTGCAGGAGAAGTCGGGCTTCGTGCCCAACGTCTTCCTCGTGCTTGCGCATCGGCCGGACGAGTTCCGCGCCTTCTTCGCCTATCACGACGCGCTGATGGACAAACCCGGCCCGATCACCAAGGCCGAGCGGGAGATGATCGTCGTGGCCACGAGCAATGCCAATCAGTGCCAGTACTGCGTGGTCGCCCATGGTGCGATCCTGCGCATTCGCGCAAAGAACCCGCTGATCGCCGATCAGGTGGCCACCAACTACCGCAAGGCCGACATCACCCCGCGCCAGATGGCGATGCTCGATTTCGCCATGAAGGTTTCCGCGCGCGCCTACGAGGTCGGCGACGCGGACATCGCGGACCTCAAGATGCATGGCTTCACCGACGAGGACGCCTGGGACATCGCGGCCATCGCCGCCTTCTTCGCCATGTCAAACCGGCTGGCCAACGTCACCAGCATGCGGCCGAACGACGAGTTCTACGCGATGGGGCGCTGACCATGCCGAAGGGATACAAGGACCTGCTGGCCGACGCCGATGCGGTCGTCCGCTCGGTCGAGGCAGCGGACATGGCGACCATTCCCGACGGCGTTGTCATGGTCGACATCCGGGATCCGCGGGAACTGGAGCGCGAGGGCATGATCGCCGGCGCGTTCCATGCGCCGCGCGGCATGCTCGAATTCTGGGATCGACCCGGAAAGCCCCTACCACAAGCCGATATTCGCCGAGCCCAGGACCTTTGTGTTTTACTGCGCGTCCGGCTGGCGCTCGCTGCTCGCCGCCAAGGTCGCGCAGGAGATGGGACTTGACGCGCGCAGCCTGCGCGGCGGCTTCTCGGAGTGGAAGAAGCGCAGCAATATCGTCGCCGAGAAACCGAGGAAGGACAGCTAGGCTCGACGACCGGCACCGTCGCTTGCCACTGGGAATGCGGGCGATCAAGGCGCGCGATCGGTCAGCGCGCTTGCACCTTCCTCCGCGGCGCAATGTGCGCAGCAGTAGATGATGTCATCTTGTTCGACACCATGTCCGATGATCCGGCACCCGCAATGCGGGCAGAGCGGCGCAAGTTTCTGGATCGCGCATTCGAAGCTGTCGAACGTATAGCTTTCCTCAGCCAGCGTCACTTCGAAAGCCTTGTCATAGTCATTTCCGCATTGATCGCATCTGGCCATGGTTCTTTTCCTTCTTCTTCATTGGTTCAAACTCGACCAACCCGCCGCATGGCGATAGGTTCCCGGCAGGATCGTAGAGTCCTGCCAAGCAGGAGACGAGCCCGAGCAGCCTCACGCGCGCCGTTCGATCAAGCGGATCACCTCCTCGATATCGCGCGGCGCGATGTCGAGTTCCTTCAGGCCCGGCGCGCCGATTGCGGCCACATTGTCGTGCCGCATAAGATCGACCTGGTTGCGCGTAATCGGCGCTCCCGGAAGGAGTTCCGCGACGCCGGCCAAGGCGTCCCACGCCGCAAACGGCACCGGCATCAGCCTGATGTGGGTATCGAGCTGTCGGGCGATCTCCCGCAGCAGTTCCTTATAGGTGTAGATGCGCGGGCCGCCGAATTCGAATATCGATGAGCCCTTGTGGTTTCGCCCGCCGATCAGCCGGCTGACTGCGTCTGCGACGTCTTCCACATAGACCGGCTGAAGCCGTGTGCCACCATCGCCGAACAGCGGATAAACCGGCAGGAGACGTATCAGCCTGACAATCGTCGTGAGGAAAACGTCGTCAGGTCCCGTCATGACGGCGGGACGCACAATGATGGCGCCGGGAAATGCGCCCGCCACCGCCTCTTCTCCGCGCCCACGTGCCCTGATGTAGTTCGAATCCGATTGAGGATCGGAGCCGATCCCCGAAATCTGGACGAACCGGTCGACCTCGCCAGCGCGCGACGCGGCGGCAAGTTCAGCTGCGGCTTCCACATGCACGCGCTCAAACGTCTGGGCGCCCTGCTCGACGTAGAGACTGACGGCGTTCACGATCGCTTGTGATCCGTCAATGGCCGTCCCGATCGAGGACGCATCCAATATGTCCGCCTCGACGGCTTCGGGCGGCCTTGCCGTCGAGGAAAAAACCTGGCCCACACGAGCCGGGTGGCGGGATGCGGCGCGGACCGTGAAACCCCTTTCCAGGAGCCGCTTCACGATCCGGCGCCCGAGAAAACCTGTCCCGCCGAACACAGTGACGATCCGTTCTGTATTGAGATCGTCAGGATCCATTTGCCTCGCCATCCCTTGGCTTTGCGTGCCCGCCGAGCGCCTGCCGCAAGGATCGCCTCTGGCCGGCGTATAACCCAGCCCCTTCGAACATCGGGACGGTTGGAGAACAACGCAGGAACGTTTTTTGTTCCAGTCGGCGCCAGGTTCGATCGAGAGACGGCCGATGTTGCTGTGGACGGCGAGTGTTCGACGCCGGGTTGCCATGCTGTCCGTTTTATCCCCAGCCTCCATGCGCTGGTGATAAAATCGGACAACTCACGTGCTACCTAATCCGGACAACTCATCTGCTTACGACACTGTCGTTCGGCCCCACTTGCCTCGCTTTGGCTGCTCCTGTATGAAAACCGCCATGACCAACCGCGCCACCTCCGTCGCTTCCCGTCAGACCGGCTTTGCTGGCGAGACCGTGCGCGCGCTTGCTTCCGCTCTGCTGCTGCTCGGCCTTATCGGCGATCGCCGGGTTCGCTGAAGGAGCGCCCGGCGGTCGAACCGCCGCTCACGCGCATGCTCCTTGGCCAGTCTCAAAATTGGCAAGTCACATCTAGCGAATGAACATCTGGTAAAGGCGCCGCTCGGCACCAAATCCGCCTGAAGGCGGATCCCGCGAGCCGCCGGGAGAGACGACAATGAACGCACGAGAAGAGATCCGCTCAGACAGCGGGGAGATGGGCCAGGATGCCCGGGCCATGCCGGGGGCAGCCCGGGGCATGCCGGAGGCAGCCCGGGGCATGCCGGAGGCAGCCCGGGGCATGCCGGAGGCAGCCCGCAAATACCAACCCTACCCGACCGTCGGTCTCACCGACCGCGTGTGGCCTTCGAAAGTCATCGACAAGGCCCCGATCTGGTGCTCGGTCGACCTGCGCGACGGCAACCAGGCGCTGATCGATCCGATGGGCCACGAGCGCAAGGCGCGCATGTTCGCCCTGCTCCTCGACATGGGCTTCAAGGAGATCGAGATCGGTTTCCCGTCGGCCTCGCAGACCGACTTCGATTTCGCCCGCTGGTGCATCGAAGAGGGCAATGTATCAGACGATGTCTCGCTGCAGGTGCTGGTGCAGTGCCGGCCGGAACTGATCACCCGCACTTTCGAGGCGCTGCAGGGCGCCACCAACCCGATCGTGCATTTCTACAATTCGACCAGCGAACTGCAGCGCCGCGTCGTCTTCGAGAAGGACGTCGCCGGCATCAGGCGGATCGCCACCGATGCGGCCAAGATGATCACCGACATGGCAGCGAAGGCCGGCGGCTTCTATCGTTTCGAATATTCGCCGGAGAGCTTTACCGGCACCGAGCTCGAAGTGGCGCTGGAAATCTGCAACGCCGTCACCGAAATCATGAAGCCGACGCCGGAAAACAAGCTGATCATCAACCTGCCGTCCACGGTCGAGATGTCGACACCCAACATCTATGCCGATCGCATCGAATGGATGTGCCGCAATCTCGACAACCGCGAGAACCTGCTCATTTCGCTGCATCCGCACAATGACCGCGGCACCGGGATCGCCACCACCGAACTCGGCCTGATGGCGGGCGCGGACCGCGTCGAAGGCACGCTGTTCGGCAATGGCGAGCGCACCGGCAATGTCGACATCGTCACGCTGGCGCTCAACATGTACACGCAAGGCGTCGATCCCGAGCTCGACTGCTCCGACATCAACCGGATGAAGGACGTCTACGAATATTCGAACCAGTTGAAGATCCCCGAGCGCCATCCCTATGTCGGCGAGCTCGTCTACACCGCCTTTTCCGGCTCGCATCAGGATGCCATCAACAAGGGCATGAAGGCGTTGCGCAAGGCCAACACGCCGTACTGGGAAGTGCCCTATCTGCCGATCGACCCGGCCGATGTCGGGCGCAACTACGAGGCGATCATCCGCATCAACTCGCAGTCCGGCAAGGGCGGCATCGCCTATGTGCTGCAGGCGGACTACGGCCTCAATCTGCCGCGCAACCTGCAGATCGAGTTCAGTCAAGCGATCCAGGCGATCACCGACGCCGAAGGCAAGGAGGTGCCGGCCAAGCGCATCTACGAGCGCTTTCTCGAAACCTACGTCGATCAGCCCGACGCGCGGCTGAAATTCCTCGACCACCACACTTATCCCGACATCGAGATCAAGGGGCGGCGAGCGGTGGAGGCGATCATCCTCGACAGCGGCAAGGAGGTGACGATATCAGGCTCCGGAACCGGTCCGATCGACGGCTTTGTCGACGCGCTGTCGCGCCATGTCGGCGTGCCGATGTCGGTGCTCGACTATTCGGAGCACTCCATGCAGCGCGGCTCGAATGCCTCGGCCATCTCCTATGTCGAGATGGAGCATCCCGGCGGCAAGCTGTTCGGCGCCGGCATCAACACCAATATCGTGGCCGCTTCGCTGGAAGCCGTGGTTTCCGCCGCCAATCGCATCGTCGGCGGAAAGGCCGACTAGAGGAGCTGAGCTGGAGCAAGATGACCCCGGATGGTATCATCCTGCTCCAGTCTTTCGCGCCATTAACCACCGGAATATTATCCGGTGGGGTACGCGATCGCATAATGGATGCATGCTTGTATGGCAGTGCAGGCGCTATATGATTGCGTCTTAACCTGTGCCGACTTCGAGAGGATCGACACTTGCAGCATGCCACGCCTGCCGCCCCCGCAGTGCGCGAGACGCTGGAGCGATTGCTAGCCAGCGAAACGTTCGGGAGATCCGAACGAGCGCGTAAGCTGCTTCGCTATCTGGTCGAGCGCGAGCAGGCAGGCGAAGCCGACAAGCTCAAGGGCTTTTCCATCGCGATGGATGTTTTCGGCAAGGACGGCGATTTCGATCCGTCGACCGACGCCGTGGTGCGGGTGCAGGCGGGCAGGCTGCGCGAGCTTCTGCAGCATTACTTTGCCAATGAGGGTGTTGCCGAGCCGATCCGCATTGCCATTCCGCGTGGCGGCTATGTTCCATCCTATGAACTCAACGCGATCCGCCTGCCGGTCGAGCCGGCGTCGGCGGAACACGTCGAAGCGGCGGCCACCTTGCCGGAATCGCCCGAAGAACCCGTCATGGCCGCACCTGCCGCATCGTCCCCCGTCGTTCGCCAGCCGGCACCCTCGGTGCTGCGTCATCTCCAGTTCTTCTGGCTGGCGATCGCTCTGGTCATCGCCATGCTGGGGGTGCTGATCCTTCGTCAGGGGGGCAGCGCATTGCTGGCCGGAAGCGATGCCGCGCCGACGATTGAAAATGCGGTGGCAACCGGCAGCATTGCGCCATGGGCTCCGGTTGAAAGCCTTCCGCTCGTCTACATTGCGGTGAAAACCAACAGTGCCGAGGCTGCCCGAGTCGCCGCATCGCTGCGCGCCGGCCTCAGCCGCTTCGACACGGTCACCTTCATCGGTCGCGATGCTGACGGCCCGCCCGATCCGGTCGCCGATGCGATCAGCTTCGTATTCGATGTCTTGCCGGGGCCAACGGCAGGCGATGTCACGCTGGAGCTTCAAAGCGTGGCGACCGGGCGGGTCCTGCTGTCACGCAACTTGACTGCCGCCGACAGCACACCCTCCACCGTCGAGGACAGTGTCGCCGGCATTTTGAGTTCGGCCGTTCCCGCCTCGGGCGCGATCTACAACTATATCGAACAGAGCGGCCTTCAGACCGGCCTGACGGAATGTCTGCTGCTCAACGACAAATACTATCTCGACCAGGGCGCCAAAACCCATGAGGCTGCCTATCGCTGCCTCGAAATCCTGGTCGATCGGGATGCGAAATCGTCGCTCGTCTTTTCGGAGCTGGCGACCCTGCATCTCGAGGCGGGCACAGATCACTACGCCTATCCAGCCGGCGCAACGATCGAACAGGCGATGTCGCTGGCGCGTCGCGCCGTGCAGATGGGGCCGACCAGCCCCTATGCCCACCGTGCCTATGGCTATCTCAATTCCCGCCTCGGCAATTCGGAGGAATCGATCCGCTGGATGCGCAAGGCCTACGAACTCAACCCTTACGACCTCAGCATGGCGGCAGCTTATGCCTACGGGCTGATTTTCGCCGGCAGGTACGGGGAGGGAACACCGATCCTTGCTCACGCCGCCGAAACCTCCAGCGCCCATCCGACCTGGTGGGATTACGGGCTTTTCGTCGGCCAGTTCATGGCTGGCGATATGAACAAGGCCGCACTTGCTAGCGATGCGTTGCAAGCGACGCCGACGAAATCGCACTATCTGGCTGCGCGGCTGATCACTGCCAAGGTCGCCGGCCGCGATCAACTGGCGCACGAACTTCTGGACGAGTTGACTGTCAAGTTCCCGAAATTCGCCGCCGATCCGCGCGCGACTTTTGTCGAGCGGAGATACCCCGCAGATCTGACCGAGCGGCTGGTCGAGGCTTTGCGTGCGGCCGGGCTCGGCAATGCCAGCTAGTCCTTGCGACCAGAACGGCCGATCGCGAAAACTTACTGGCCATCGAACCTGGTAAAAGACGCAATCCCGCCACATCCGAATTCGCGTAAAACCATAGAATTTCATGATTTCATCGCTTTACGCTACCGAACGGGGCGCCGGCCCGAAGACGGTTGTATTTCTGCATGGCTTCGGCGGTTGCCACGGCGACTGGCACGAGGTGATTTCGACACTGGCACCTGGTTCACGGACACTGGCCTATGATCTTCCGGGCCATGGGCTGTCCCTCGATTTCCCGGGTGGCGGCCCGGCCAGGACAGCCGCCCAGGCTGTTCTGGCAGACCTCGCCGCACGCAGAATCAGGAGGGTGCATCTCGTCGGCCATTCGATGGGCGGGGCGGCGGCTGTGCTGATGGCACTGGCCGAACCCGCAAGAATAGCCTCGCTGACGCTTCTGGCGCCGGGCGGGTTTGGCACTGAGATCAATGGCCCGCTGTTGCGCCGTTACGCAGCGGCAGCCGGCAAAAGTGAAATTCGCGCCTGCCTCGCCGCCATGTCCGGACCGCAAAGCCCGCCCTCGGAGCGCATCGTGGATGTGCTTGGCGCAATGCGCGCGCGTCCCGGCCAGTTGCACAAACTTGTCGAGATCGCAGCCGCCATGACCAGGGACGATCGGCAGGGCGTCATCCCGCACGAACGGCTCGAAACACTGGATATGCCGGTGATTGTGGTCTGGGGGACCGATGACGCGGTGCTGCCCTTCAGCCAGGCCGATGGTCTGCCGGCGCATTTCCACCTGCACCACGTGTCGGAGGCCGGCCATATGCTGGTCGAGGAAGCGCCCGTCCTGATCGCCGAGATCGTCCGCCACAACATGAAACGCCGCAGCAGGCCGCTTCGTCCAAACTCCGCTCCCGCAGCGGGCTGATCCCTGTCAAAGCGCGGCTTCGGGCCGGATTTTGCAAGCCGCCTATCGATCTCGCAAGCGCATTTTGCTGCATTTTGCCAACGACTATGTTAATTCGGTGTTAACCAAACGCGAGGCAACGCCGATGAAGGATGCAGCCGAGACCATAAGCCAGGCCGATGAGTCGCGAAAATTGTCGGACGCCATCCGCGACGTGAAAAACGCTTTCGCCGACCGCGACGACGTCGTGGTCGACATGCGCGAAGCGCATCGCATGCGGCTCGAATTGCTTGCCGCCGAACTCGCGCCGGTCTTCGCCGACGTGCCCGCCGACATGGACAATTTCGACTTCGCCGTCTCGTCCGGGCTGCAGCCGCGCCTCTGGATCGACGCCGTCAGCCATGTCGCCATGGGGCGCGACCGCCGCACCTATCGCTTCCTCAAGGACACGCGCATCGGCCGCGTGGTGCTCGCCGAATCGACCGAGATGAAACCGGTTGCCGATCAGGTGACGCGCTACGTCGCGGAGCGCGTCATCGAACGCCAGAGAATGCTGGAAGGCGGGGTCGAGCAGGCTGCCGGCCTGAAACGTGCCTTGGTCCCGGAAGCCGAGCCGCCGCTGCGATCCGTCAAGCGCCGCAAGCGTTGGTCAGCCTTTCTCTCCGGTCTCGGCCTGATCGCTGCCGGCGCCCTGGTCGGGCTGGCGGTATCGATCGTGTTGTTCTGGGACCGCCTCGTTGCGATGGGACTGAGTTTCACGCCATAGCGTCCGCGCCAAGCTCCACAACCTCCAGATCGGCAGGCGGGATGGCCGGCCCGGTCAGGCCACGTCGCGTCAGCCTGAGCCGCCAGTTGCCTATTTCACCATCGATCTCCAGCAGATTATATTGCGCCGCTGGACGCCTGCCGCCTGGCGCCTGCCCTGCGGCAGCGACGCCGACCACTGGAATTTTGGCGCCGCGCCCATTGATCGAGAACAGCGTCGGCTCGTGCGAATGGCCGTGCAGCACAAGCTCGGCCCCGTGCCGCTGAACGACCTTTTGGAAGCGGGCAATGCCGAACAGCCGCTTGGGCTGCGAAACGGCGCCGCGCACCGGCGGATGGTGGATCATGATCACCCGGAACAGCCCGCGTTTGGCCGTGGCATCGAGCACGTCCCGCAGCCTTTCCGCCTGGTCTTCCAGAAAAAAGCCGTTGGCCATGAACGGAGCCGTCGCCCGCGCCGTCGTGACACCGATCAGCGCGACGTTGCCACGCACGCGCAGATAGGGAAAGGCTTCGCGGTCGACCGGCGTATTGACGCCGTCGCCGGTCATCCACGCCGTCCACGACCGGCAGGACTTGTCGAAAGCACCGGGCACATAGGCGTCGTGGTTTCCCGGAACGACCGACACATCGTCGGGGGAGCCCAGCGTCTCCAGCCAGTGCTTGCCCATCTCGATCTCGCCATCGAGCGCCAGATTGACCAGATCGCCGGTGACGGCAAGGTGATCGGGTGCGCTCGCCTTGATATCGGCGACGATGGTGTCGATGACGGCGTCGCGCATGTGGCGGCGGCGATTGCGCTGCCAGTTGACGTAACCGACCACCCGCTTGGAGGCGAGATCGCGATAGGTTACACCGGGAAGCGGTCCCAAGTGGATATCGGAAATATGCGCGAGCCTGAACATCCCTCCTTCATAAGCGACGCACGCGCTGCTTTCCACCCACGGTTTCGTGGGTGATGATGCGGCCCGATCCGGAGCAAGCTTTCCGCCAGACCGGCTGGCCGGGTCTCAGGGCAAGGCTGTTTCATCTGTACTTCGTGCTGCGGCGGCCGATGACGCTTGGGGTGCGTGGCTTGATCCACGATCGCACGTCCAGTTCCGTCTTCCTCATTCGCCATACCTATGTACCGGGCTGGCAGCTTCCCGGCGGGGGCGTCGAGCTGGGCGAGACGATGATCGAGGCGTTGGCGCGCGAGCTCTCCGAGGAGGGCAATATTGCATTGACCGCGCCGCCGGTGCTGAAATCGATGCATTTCAACCGTCGGGCCAGCCGCCGCGACCATGTCGGCCTCTATTTGGTCGAGCAGTTCAATCAGACAGCGCCGAAGCTGCCGGACCGCGAGATCGCCGCAGCCGGCTTCTTTCCGCTCGACCGCCTGCCGGAAGCAACGACGCCGGCCACGTTGCGGCGGATTGCCGAGATTTTCAGCGGCGCGGCGGCATCGCCCTTCTGGTAGATCACGCTGCCTTCCTGAACCGCGCCCGATCATGCGGCGCCGCGTAGTCCAGTTCCGGCCCGACCGGCACGATGTGCGTCGGGTTGATCGTTGCGTGGCTGCCGTAATAGTGCGCCTTGATGTGGTGCAGGCTCACCGTGCCGGCGACGCCCGGGACCTGGTAGAGGTCGCGCAGATAGTTCGACAGGTTCGGATAGTCGGCGATGCGGCGCAGGTTGCACTTGAAATGGCCGACATAGACCGGGTCGAAGCGGACCAGCGTGGTGAACAGCCGCCAATCGGCCTCGGTGATGCGGTCACCGACGAGATAACGCTGGCGAGATAGGCGATCCTCGAGCTGGTCGAGCGCCGCGAACAGTTCACCAAACGCTTTCTCATAGGCCGCTTGCGTGGTGGCGAAGCCGGCGCGATAGATACCGTTGTTGACTGATGGATAGACCAGAGCGTTGACCGCGTCGATTTCGCCGCGCAGTGCTTTCGGATAAAAATCGAGGCTGGCATCGCCCCATTTGTCGAAGGCTGAATTGAGCATCCGAATGATCTCGGAGGACTCGTTGCAGACGATTGTCTGTTCTCGCCTGTCCCACAGAACCGGCACCGTCACGCGGCCGGAATAGGCGGGATCGGCCTTGGTGTAGATTTGATGCAGGAAGTCGAGGCCGCAGAGCGTATCGCCGGTGGCGCCGTCCTCGGCCAGGAAGGTCCAGCCGTTGGCGCCCATGAAATGATGGACGATCGAGACGGAAATCACGTCCTCGAGTTTTTTCAGTGCCCGAAAGATCAGCGTCCGGTGCGCCCAGGGACAGGCAAGCGAGACATAGAGATGATAGCGGCCCGGCTCGGCCTTGAAGCCGCGCGTGCGGCCTTCGGCCGGCCTGCCGTCAACCGTGACCCAGTCGCGCCATTGCGACTGCGCCCGCACGAATTCGCCGTCGCTCGCCTTGGTGTCGTACCCGCTGTCCTGCCATTTGCCGTCGACCAGCAATCCCATGTGATGTCCTTTCCTCTTCGTAGGGATTTAGGCACAAACCGACGATGCGGAAATCGCCAGGCGTTGAACAGTTCGTCAATCGCCCGGTGCGGCAGACGAATGACGGCAAACGAAGGCGGCAAACGAATGGCGGCAGCAAACGGCCGATTGCAGTGGCTGAAGATTGGTGCTAGCGGAAAATCCGCATGCTTGACTTTGCCTTGATCCGGTTCGACCGACGACGAAAGGGCGCCCGCGCTTGATGAAGCGCTGACCGGCGAACGCTGCCGTTTGCAGCAAACCTTTCCCCGTCTACCGGAACGCAAAGACCATGAGCCTTGCCGACGTGAAATACCTGCCGGAAACTCCGGCGCATGACCCCGAAATCGAAACCATCAACGACGAAGCCTTCGGGCCGGGCCGTTTCGTGCTGGGCGCCTACAAGATCCGTGAGGGCGGCCCGCATGAACGCGCTCTGTCCTTCGTGGCCGTCGATGGCGATATCGTCGTCGCCTCTGTGCGCATGACGCGCATCGCGGCCGGCGCCGGCCGCGCGCTGATGCTCGGACCGCTTGCCGTGCGGCCGGCCTACAAGAATCTCGGCATTGGCCGCCGGCTGGTGGCGATCGCGCTAGAGGCCGCCGCCAAGGCCGGCATGCCGGCGGTGATGCTTGTCGGCGACGAGCCCTATTACGGCCCGCTCGGCTTCAAGAGAATCCCGCGTGGGCAAATCTCCATGCCGCGCCCGGTCGATCCTGACCGGCTGTTGTCGCATGAGATCGTGCCGGGCGCGATGGCACGGCTGGTGGGGGAGGTTTGCCACGCCGATCAGGCAAGGATTGCCGCGCAAATCGCCGCGATGGCGTGACCATCCGGATGCTGTTGCGCCATACTGTCAGGCTTCGTAGCATGTTGCCGATGGTGCATGTCGCCCAAAAGTGCGCAGCGGTTTTGGGTAACGAGATGCAACAAAAACAGAGATTTAAAGCGCTTCGATTGAGTCCGTTCAGTTCGACGCGCTTTAGATGGAGGACGCCGACATGAACCCGAACGGCCAGATTGCGATCGTCACCGGTGGCGGCTCCGGCCTCGGAGAAGCGACGGCACGTGAACTGGCCGCAAAGGGCGCCGGCGTTGCCATCCTCGACCTCGGCATCGAGCGTGCGGCGAAGATCGCGGCCGATATCGGCGGCATCGCCATCCAATGCGACGTAAGCAGCGCCGACGGCGGTGCTGCTTCAGTGGCAGAAGTGGTAAAAAAGTTCGGCGAACCCCGTATCCTGGTCAATTGCGCCGGCATCGCCATCGGCATGAAGACGATCGGCAAGGACGGTCCGCACCCGCTCGACCAATACCGCAAGGTGATCGAGGTCAATTTGATCGGCACCTTCAACATGATCCGCCTCGTCGCCGACCGGGCCGCGAAGCTTGAGCCGGTGGAGGGCGGCGAGCGCGGCGTCATCGTCAACACGGCATCGGTCGCCGCCTATGACGGTCAGATCGGCCAGGCGGCCTATTCAGCCTCCAAAGGCGGCGTCGTCGGCATGACGCTGCCGGTGGCGCGCGATCTTGCCCGGTCGGGCATTCGCGTCTGCACCATCGCGCCCGGCATCTTCAAGACGCCGATGATGGCCGGCATGCCGCAAGAGGTGCAGGATACGCTCGGCGCCGCGGTGCCCTTCCCGTCCCGTCTCGGCGAGCCTTCCGAATATGCAGCCCTTGTGCTGCATATCATCGAAAACCAGATGCTCAACGGCGAGACCATCCGCCTCGATGGCGCCATCCGCATGGCGCCGAAGTAGCCGACCATGAGTGCCGAAGTCGCCCTTCAGGCGAAGACTGGCCCGCTCGCCGGCCTGACGGTGATCGAGATGGCCGGGCTTGGACCGGTGCCGCTGGCCGGCCTGATGCTGTCGGAGATGGGCGCCGAGGTGCTGCGCATCGAGCGGGCTGGATCGAGCCAGCCGTTTCTGGCGCTACCGGACGAATACGACATCGACTGTCACGGCCGCTCCATCCTGCGGATTGACCTGAAGCGCTGGGAAGGCGCCGAACTGGTGCTGCGCCTTGCCGAAAAGGCCGACATGCTGGTCGAAGGGTTTCGTCCCGATGTCATGGAGCGGCTTGGTCTCGGGCCGGATGCGGTTCTGGCGCGCAATCCGGCCCTGATCTACGGCCGCGTGACGGGTTTCGGTCAGGACGGTCCGCTATCGGGACGTGCCGGCCACGACATCACCTACCTCGCCTATTCGGGTGTGCTGCATGCCATCGGCCAGCAAGGCGGCCGGCCGGTCCCACCGCTCAATCTTGTCGCCGACTACGGCGGCGGCGCCATGATGCTGGTCGCCGGCGCACTGGCCGCCCTGTTTGAGCGCTCGCGCTCCGGCAAGGGTCAGGTGATCGACGCCGCGATGACCGAGGGCGCTTCAATGCTGGCGACACCTGTGCACGCCCTGATGGCGGCGGGCCTGTGGAGTGACACGCGTGGCACGAACCTGCTCGATTCCGGCGCGCCCTTTTACGACACCTATGAGACCGCGGACGCACGGCACGTCGCCGTCGGCTGCCTTGAGCCCCGGTTCTTCGCCGAATTCGCAAGACTGCTGCCGCTCGACCAGATTTTTGTACGCGGCCAATACGACAGGTATTTGTGGCCGCAGATGCGGGCCGCCATTGTCGATCGGGTCGGGCAAAAGTCACGGGACGACTGGGACCGTCTCTTTGCTGCGACCGATGCTTGCGTCGCACCGGTCTTGTCGCTGCGGGAAGCCAGGGATCATCCGCACAATCGCGCTCGCAACGCCTTCTTGAAGTCGGGTGCGCTTGAGCGCCCCGCCCCAGCGCCGCGCTTTTCGCGCTCCCGGCCGACGCTTGCCGCCATGCCGGCCGATCACGATTGTCAGGCGGCGACGGTGCTGGCACGCTTCGGTCTTTCGGAAAGCGAGACTGAGGCCCTTTTCAAATCTGGGGCCCTTGTCAAATCCCGTGTGATAGGTTGATAACTGGAGAGCAAAGATCAGCTTAGGACGGTGTGGATTTGAACGATCGGAAGAAGGACGTGATCCGCGAGACCGACGCCGAAGCGATCAGGCTGGCGAAGACGCTGATCCGCAGTGCCCGTTTCGGCGCGCTGGCGGTGATCGAGCCCGGCACCGGTTCGCCGCTGGCCAGCAGGGTTGGTGTCGCCACCGATATCGACGGCACGCCGCTGATCCTTGTATCGATGTTGTCCGCCCATACCGGCGCGATCCTTGCCGACCCGCGCTGTTCGCTGCTTGTCGGCGAGCCCGGCAGGGGCGACCCGCTGGCGCACCCACGGTTGACGCTCGTCAGTCGGGCGGCACGGCTTGAGCGTGGATCCGACGAGCACGCCGGCGCCGAACGGCGCTATCTCAACCGCAACCCCAAGGCGAAGCTCTATGCCGGCCTTGGCGACTTCTCGATCTTCCGCCTAGAGCTGGAGCGCGCCAGTCTCAACGGCGGCTTTGGCAAGGCCTACCTGCTCGAACGCGCCGATCTGGTCACGACCGCGCCGATCGTCGAAGAGCTTGCCGCTGGCGAACAATCCGCCCTCGACCATATGAATGCCGACCATAGCGACGCAATTGCCGTCTACGCGCGCCACTTCGCCAAGGCGGCGGGCGACGGCTGGGTCGTCACCGGCTTTGACGCCGACGGCATGGACCTGGCATTGGGCGACGATATCTGCCGGGTGTTCTTTCCCGAGCCATTGAGGACGGCGCGCGAGCTCAGGCATGTTCTGGTCGACATGGCAAAAACCGGCCGAGTGGCGGATTAAACACAGTCCGACAGTTAATCGCGCCGGGTCGAAAGCAAGTCTTGAGGTTTGAGCTAGATGTTCTACGCTTTCCCGGTCGCGTTGAATCGCCAGCGCAAATTCGCAAGTGAGCCTATGGAATCAGACGCTATTGCCCCCATAGCGCCGGAGGAGCAGGAAGGTATGGGGGATCGATGGTCTCGAAAAAGCTAATCGCCAATGCCGAATCAGCGGCCTCGTTTCTGACGCTGATGGGCAACGAGAAACGACTGTTGATCATGATCCACCTGGCCGAAGGTGAAATGTCCGTCGGCGCTATCGCCGAAAAGGTTCTGCTCAGCCAATCCGCCCTGTCACAGCATCTGGCCAAACTGCGGGCGCTCGATCTCGTCGAGACCCGGCGCGACCGGCAGATGATCTACTATTCCTGCAAATCCGATGCCGTGCGCGAACTTCTCAACACGCTGGACGGGGTTTTCGGCGAGGGTGAGCTATCGCAGATGGCATACCGCTCGCGTCGCTCCGGGACTTGACCGGCCAATGCATGTCGCCCAAAGCCGGCACATGCATAAGATAAGAACTGGTCCGAGCGCCCCTTGCCTCGCTGACGACTCCTAATGCATGTCGCGCAAAAGCATGCCCGTGCAGCGGTTTTGCGATAGCGACATGCATAAAACAACAACCTAAAGCGCGTCGCGAGAGGTCGGTTGAGGTCGGTCGAACGCGACGCGCTTTTGAGCGACTTGCGTCCACTTGGACGCAGAAGGTACGCTCTGACACTTTGGATCCACGCGTCGTGCTGTCGCAAAACCCACCACGATCGGGCCGATGCGGGTCAGTTGAGGCAAGCATGCGCAGCATTCGTATCGACGACCCGCAAGACCCGCGCGTCGCCGCCTATCTCGACATTCGCGAGCGCGATCTTGCCGGCCGGCAGGGTCGTTTCGTTGCCGAAGGCAAGGTGGTGCTCGAAATGTTGCTCGCGGCCAAACGCTTTGCCGCCGAATCGGTGCTGGTGCTCGAAAACCGGCTGGCAGGCCTCGACGCAACCCTGCGCAAGGCGCCCGCGGACCTTCCGGTCTACGTGGCGGCCAGCGAGGTTATGGACAGGATTGCCGGCTTTCACATGCATCGCGGCATATTGGCGATCGGCCGCAAGGGCGAGGCGCAGCCTGCAGAGGCCTTGCTGGATGCCCTGCCCGCCCGCGCGTTGATCGTCGCGCTGGTCGGCATCGCCAACCATGACAATATGGGCTCGATCTTTCGCAACGCCGCCGCCTTCGGCGCCGATGCCGTGTTTCTGGACGCGACCTGCTGCGATCCCCTGTACCGCAAGGCGATCCGCGTTTCGGTCGGCGCCGCGCTGAAAGTTCCTTTTGCCTCCTTCGCTGAGACCGTCGGCTTTACCGCGGCGCTCGATCGGCTGGGCTTCGGCCAATTCGCATTGTCGCCGCGCGGACAAACCGACATCCGCGATGCGAAAAGGACCGAACGGCTGGCACTCTATCTCGGCACTGAAGGCGAAGGCCTGCCCGAGATGCTGCTCGCCCGCCTGCGGACGGTGCGGATCAATATGACAGAAGGCTTCGACAGCCTGAATGTCGCCGCCGCGTCAGCCATCGCCTTGCATCATTTCTCGGCAAGCAGGACCTGAGCCGCAGAAGTCAGCATCACTGCCTTGGCTCAATGCCCCGATTCGGCCTGCTGCAGCGCCCGCACGCGATCGGCAAGGCTGCGTTCACCGCTTCCTGGTGGGTTGGGTGCCGCAAGAACCTTTGCGATCGGCGATTCCGGCCCGTCGAGCTTCGCCGTCAGGGCTACGACCTGCGCCGCCAGGTCGCTCATCTGCTCGCGCAACGCAGCGCTGGCGCCTTCGGATCTGGATGCCGCGTCGGCGGCAAGATCCGTTTTCAGCCGCTTGTTCTCGCTGGCCAGTGCCGTCAATCTCGCCTCCAACTGCTCCCGGTCGCTGTCGAGCCTGGCGATAGCTTTTTCCATATCGCCCTTGACGGCCACATCGGCCTGACTGCCTTGCGCTCCGACGAGACGCACCGCCGCCGACGCATTTTCCACGCTTTCGCTTTTCAGCTTTTCGCGAAGCCGCGCGATTTCCTTTTCGCGGCGTTCAAGCTTGTCCTCGCGATCGGCAAGCGTGGCGAGCAGGCGCTCGATCTTCTTGTCCAGTTCGCCGGTCCTTTTCTTCTCGGCTTTCAACGCGTCTCGCGCGGCCTTGCTCTCGGCCGCGATCTC
Source organism: Mesorhizobium sp. WSM4806 (assembly GCF_055811635.1). Lineage (NCBI taxonomy): Bacteria > Pseudomonadati > Pseudomonadota > Alphaproteobacteria > Hyphomicrobiales > Phyllobacteriaceae > Mesorhizobium > Mesorhizobium sp. WSM4806. The sequence continues at coordinate 267,867 of NZ_JBVVQZ010000007.1, forward strand.
CTGTTGGCGCCTGTCCGCCTCCTTGCGCTGACCGCGCAGCACTGAAATATCATCGGCCAGCTTTTGCAATTCGGATTCGCGCGCCACAAGTTCGATCTGACGGCTGCTGGAAGAAAAGCTGGCGTCGTCATACATGTGCTCCAGTTTTTTCAGCTCGAGCACACGCTTTTCCAGGGCATCCTCGGTTTGAGCAAGCCGATCCGACAAAAGCTGCAACTGGTCTTTGCGCTGCCGAAGGTCTTCGCCCTTGACCTCGAGCGCGGAAAGGGCCTGTTCCTTGTCCTTCCGCTCGAGCGCCAGTTCCTTCAGTGCTTCGCGGCCACGGCCGATCTCGACAAGCTGTTCGGCCGATTTCTCGCGCAACGCCTTGACGCTCATCTCAAGCCGACGTGTCGCCATGGCGAACTCGGCGCGGATGCGATCCTTCTCCGCCTGGATCTCGGCCAGCGTCAGCGGCATCGAGCCCTCGATGCGTTTACGCGTCAGCATCACGGCCCGCCGCCAGATGGCCGGGGCAATCATCAGCGCCAGAAAGCCGGCGCAGAGAAAGCCGAGGACAAAGAACAGGACCGACTGAACCAAGGTGACTATCCGTTATGAACGGCAAACAACCGTAAGGGACTGTGCCACGTTCGCATGACGGAATTCCAGTGCCGCGGCAAGGGTCTGCCGCAGCATTGTTCAGACCGTCGATCCTGGAAACAATCGCGGTGACGAGGCAACCACTTGCTCAGAATGGATTCCAGGTGGCGCGCTGGGTAAGCTTGAGGTAGCCGAGATTGACGCCAAGCCGGGCGCCGACGCCGGTACGGATCGGCACCAGCAGCACATTGTTGTTCTTCATCACGTTGAAGCCGACGCCAGCCACGAGGTAGGCGGAGCCGGCAAGGCCGCCGAAACGATTGTAGAGGCTGTTCACATCGTCGAGATTATAGACCAGCATCATCACCCGCGAGCCCTCGCCGCCAAAATCCCAGCCGAGAGACGGGCCCTGCCAGAACACTTTGTGATCGCCGGCATTCTTGGTGTAGAGTGTGCCTTCACCATAGGTCAGGCCACCGATCAGGGCGCCCGAGCCCTCCTCGCCAAGCAAATAGCCATTGGGCAGGCCATAGGAGGAGAAAATCTTCTCCACGACGGTGGCGAGCCCGCCCGACGTCGCACCGAAGAATTTATGACCGGAATCGACGATCTCCTGAGCGGTGTACTCCTGGGCCCGCGAAGGCGAGGTTGAAAAGACGACAAGGCCCATGAGAGCGATCGCCATCGAGAAGACACGGAGAAAACTCCGGTCTGTGAAGACACGGAAAAAACTCCGGTCGTAGTATCGGGAAAACATGCTTCCAATCTCCGTCAGGGAGCACTTTCGCCGACGCCTCGCATCCGTGCGGCTCTTTGGCGGCCGTTAAGGATGACTGTTAAGGACAAACTATGCCGTAATCCTTTTTCAACCATTAAGCTTTCACATGAAGATGGCGGTTAGTAGGCTGGTTTCGCGCTGATTTCGCGTCGGCCCGCAGTATCCGCACCCTGGGTGAACACACCATTTTCGATAACGACAATTCCGGATTTGTTGCTGCACGCTCAGGCGCTGTGTATTCAGTAGGCCTTGGGAGAGCGAGCGTGATTCGTGTGGGCAGGCGTGATCGTTGATCGCCCGGCCATTTCCAGTGAAATTTTGCAGGGACTTTCGCCGATGGCCGAGCTTTTCACCCTTTCCGCACCCGATCTCGCCGCGCTTTTGTGCAGCCGGGTCTGCCACGACATCATTTCGCCGGTCGGCGCCATAAACAACGGGCTTGAGCTGCTCGACGAAGGCGGCGCCGACGAAGACGCCATGAGATTGATTCGCCAGAGCGCCAGAAACGCTTCGGCCCGCCTGCAATTCGCCCGCATCGCCTTCGGCGCAGCCGGTTCTGCCGGCATGATGATCGACACCGGCGATGCCGAGGCCGTTGCGATCGCCTTCTTGAAGAACGAGAAGCCGGAACTGATCTGGAATGGACCCCGTGCGCTGCTGCCCAAGAACAAGGTAAAGCTGCTGCTCAACCTCATTCTCGTCGCCAACGCTGCCATTCCGCGTGGCGGCAAGCTTACGGTCACGCTTGAAAACCTCGACACGGAACCACGCTTTGCGCTCGCCGCGAGCGGTCCGATGCTGCGCGTGCCGCCCAAATTCCTGGAGCTCCATTCCGGCAACAAGCCTGAAGAACCGATCGACGCGCATTCGGTGCAGCCCTACTACACACTGCTTTTGGCGCGCGAGGCGAACATGACAATATCGATCCACGCGACCGCAGAAGAAATCGTTCTCTCGGCTGCTTGAAGTTGCTAAGAAATGATTGAAAAGAACAGATAAGAGTTTTTAGACAATATTTACTACGCCATCACGGTGGAATGAAATGAGCCATCCAGGCTAGTTCGGCCGAAGCATCGGTTAAGAAGTTTCCGTAAAAGCTGTTCTTGCAAAAATTTTACCTATCGGCTTTTCAGCTTCTTTACCGGATTGATCCTACGGTGCCTCCAGACCGCGACGCTGCCGGATTGCCGCATGGCAAAGAGGGCCCGGAAATGAAACGCTGCATGTTCATCAACGAGTCGAGCGTCATCAGGAGGGTTGCAAAGCGCATCCTGGGTGGTTCCGACATGCTGGTCATCGAAGCTGCCAGCGGGCTTGATGCGGTTGAGATGTGCACTGCCGACATGCCGGATATCATCATTGTCGACGGCGCCTTGCCGGACATGCAGGCCGAGGACGTCATTCGCCGCGTACGCGCCATGGAAAGTCCGATACAACCCCAGATCCTGATTTTGCTGGTTGAGGTCGACGTCGCTTCGATCATGCGGGCAAAGCGCGCCGGCGCGCAAGGCTATTTGCTGAAGCCGTTCACTCGGCCGCAACTTCTCGAGCGCTTCCGCACCTTGAGATTTGCCGGCTGATTCGCCGCCGCTGGCGCATGGCCGCGGAAATCGGCTCTCCAATATCTGCGACATAAAAACGCAAAATCCGGCCGAAGCCGGATTTTTGTCGGAAAAATCGATCGGATCGGCGTCGTCAGCTCAGGCGCTGACGCGGATGTCTTCCGGCTCGCGCAGCACGTAGCCGCGACCCCAAACCGTCTCGATGTAGTTCTGGCCGCCGGAAGCAGCGTCGAGCTTCTTGCGCAGCTTGCAGATGAAGACGTCGATGATCTTCAGTTCCGGTTCGTCCATGCCGCCGTAAAGGTGGTTGAGGAACATTTCCTTCGTGAGCGTAGTGCCCTTGCGCAGCGAGAGCAGCTCCAGCATCTGGTATTCCTTGCCGGTCAGATGCACGCGCTGGCCACCGACCTCGACGGTCTTGGCATCAAGGTTGACCACCAGGTCGCCGGTGGTGATGACCGACTGGGCATGGCCCTTGGAACGCCGCACGATGGCGTGGATGCGGGCGACCAGTTCGTCCTTGTGGAACGGCTTGGTCATATAGTCGTCTGCGCCGAAGCCGAGGCCACGTACCTTGTCCTCGATGCCGGCCATGCCGGAGAGGATAAGGATCGGCGTCTTCACTTTGGAAAGGCGAAGTGTTCTCAACACCTCGTATCCCGACATGTCGGGGAGATTAAGGTCGAGAAGGATGATGTCGTAGTCGTAGAGCTTACCTAGATCGACCCCTTCTTCGCCAAGATCGGTCGTATAGACATTGAAACTTTCCGATTTCAGCATCAGCTCGATGCTCTGTGCGGTCGCACTGTCATCTTCTATCAGCAGAACACGCATTTCATTCCCCTTTTCTGCTGCCGGACCATTTCACGACCCGTCCAGGACCGGAGCAGTGATTGCCTGAGCAGAGGCTGCCATCGAATGGTTAACAAAACCTAATTCCGTGCCGTTGACGGTACCAGATTTTTTAACCCTTTTCTACACCCTGTTGAATCTAATAGCGAATCTAAGAACCAAACCGCTAATGCAAAACATTAATAAGCCAGACTAAGTGACTCCAGGGACTCGCTAGCCGTGCTTCCGCATCGGGGCCGGAATTTTTACCCGGCCTTAAGTCCTGAGCCGTATGATTAACAATGCCCGTAAACGAATGGTTACCGCCGGCAAAAAACTTTAGGAATTTGTTTCCCATAGTTCTGGTAAAGTCGGTGGAAGCGGGTCGAAGCCTGAGTTTGCCAGGCGGATTAGACGATATGTGCAGGTGTGCGTTTCCAGGAGTACCGAATCATGAAGTCACGTGAAAACCTCGTTCGGCTGAAGCAGTTTCAGGTGAACGAGAAGCGGCGGCAGATGCTGCAACTCGACATGATGATCGCCGAATTCGAGCGCATGGCTGTCGAACTGGAACTCCAGATCACTGCCGAAGAAAAGAAAGCCGGCATCACCGACATCAACCATTTTGCCTATCCGACCTTCGCCAAGGCAGCACGCTTGCGCCGCGACAATCTCAGAAATTCGCAAAGCGACCTCGCCCAGCAGCGTAGCGTTGCCGAATCACTGCTTGGCGAAGCCGAAGCGGAGCTTTCCAAAGCAGAAATGCTCGAATCACGCGACACCAAGATCCGAGACGCCGAGACCGGCGGCCGCAGCGCCATGATCGGCTGAAAACAAGGCTTTCAGGCCGGTCAGCACCCAGCGATCAGGGCGTTGCCCATCTGGAATGTCGCCGCTCGTAGGTCGAGCAACTGCCAGTTTCAGGCCTACGCTGCCAAATCCCCTTGATGCTCCGCGACCGCCCGCACCTGGGCATCCTGGTGTCGGGCGCAGGCGATTCCGGCCAGGACCTTATCTGATTGAGCAGCCCACCAGGTTCCGGCCGAGTTCGGCTCGGGGCCGACCGCGCAGGCTTGTGGAACTCGGCAAGGTCGACGCGAAAATGCTTGCTCCAAGAAGCAGGCGCTGCTCATGCCTTTTGTCAGCCCGATCGGCAGGTGGTGCTGACCGTCTGAAGCAGAGAAAACCTGTCGGCAAAGCAAAAAGGGCGCGGATTGCCGCGCCTTTTGACATCCTTGAACCAGCCCTAATGCCGATATTGCTGGATGCGGGTCGTGCGCAGGCCGGCAAGGCCATATTCATCGATCGACGCCTGCCAGGACAGGAATTCCTCGGTGGTCAGCTTGTAGCGCTGGCATGCCTCTTCGAGGCTCAGCAGCCCGCCGCGCACCGCCGCCACCACTTCGGCCTTGCGCCGGATAACCCAGCGACGTGTGTTCGTCGGCGGCAGATCGGCAATCGTAAGGGGGCTGCCGTCAGGCCCGATAACATATTTGACGCGCGGTCTAACAAGATCGGTCATCGTACTCTCTACTAAAAACTCAAAGACCCAATCCCCACCACATTACCGCCACAGCTTTAAAATTTGCCTAAGCGATCCCTAATAGCTAGGTAAGGATCATGAACGCCGCGTTAGTCTTTTCGTCGGCATTTGAGGCATCTGCCCAGCAAGCGCCCGAATCCGTTCAAAAAAATCGGCCGGTTCGCGAAGCTGGCGCACCCGGAAAGCTTGACCTATATTCCGGCCATTGGCATTCAGGCGCCGTCATCCAGGCGCCGTGCAGAACGAAAGAACCATGAACAGCCTCGACCTTCCCGGACGCCCCGAAGATACCCGCATCGTTGTCGCCATGTCGGGCGGCGTCGATTCGTCGGTTGTTGCCGGCCTTTTGAAGCATGAAGGCTATGATGTCGTCGGCGTCACGCTGCAGCTCTACGACCATGGCGCGGCAACGCACCGGGCCGGCTCGTGCTGCGCCGGCCAGGACATCGACGATGCCCGCCGCGTCTCCGAAACGCTCGGCATTCCGCATTATGTGCTTAATTACGAGGAGCGTTTCCGCAAGGCGGTTATCGACCCCTTCGCCGAGAGCTATGTGGCCGGCGAAACGCCGATCCCTTGCGTTTCCTGCAACCAGACGGTGAAATTCGCCGACCTCCTGGCGACCGCCAAGGAACTCGGCGCCGAGGCGCTGGCCACCGGCCATTACATCCGCTCCGGCGCCAACGGCGCCCATCGCGCGCTGTACCGGCCGGTCGACGCAGATCGCGACCAGAGCTATTTCCTGTTCGCCACCACACAGGCGCAGATCGACTACCTGCGCTTTCCGCTCGGCGGCCTGTCGAAGCCGCAGGTTCGCGCCATCGCCGAGGAAATGGGGCTGACGGTCGCTGCCAAGCAGGACAGCCAGGACATCTGCTTCGTGCCGCAGGGCAAGTACTCCGATATCATCGCCAAGCTGAAGCCGACTGCTGCCAATCCGGGCGACATCGTCCATATCGACGGCCGCGTGCTCGGCCGCCATGAAGGCATTTTGCGCTACACGATCGGTCAGCGCCGCGGCATCGGCATTGCCTCGGGCGAGCCGCTCTACGTCGTCCATCTCGACGCCGACCGGGCCCGCGTCGTCGTTGGCCCGCGCGAGGCGCTGGAAACGCACAAGATCTATTTGCGCGACATGAACTGGCTGGGCGACGCTGCGCTGTCAGATATTCCGGCCGCCGGGCTGGAGCTTTTCGCCAAGGTCCGCTCGACACGCCCGCCACGCCCGGCCGTGCTGCGTCACAACGCCGGGATCACTTCGGTGGAACTGGTCGAGGGCGAGTCCGGTATCGCGCCCGGCCAGGCCTGCGTGCTCTATTCCGACGACGGCAACGAGGCCCGCGTTTTCGGCGGCGGCTTCATCGAGCGTTCCGAACGCGGCGCCGAGGCCGAGGCGATGCTGACGCGGCTGGCGGCCCGGCCGGCGCAGATTCCCGCCGAATAGACGATAATCCCGATCTATCGGGATCGATCAGGCTCTGATACAGCCGCACTTTCTCTCAGGAAGACGATCCGGTGTGGGCAACCGTGCCAGCGGTCAGGATACGCAGCACCCTGATGGCTTCCTCGCCGCTGGTACGCGGTTCTGCCCGCGTCTCGATGCACTGGATGAAATGCTCGAGCTCTCGCGTCAGCGGCATGCCCTCGCCCACTGCAACATAGGACGGCTCGTTGGTGGTGAAGGCCCATTGGCCGCTGTCTTGCCAGACCGCGTGGCGGTAGACGGCGAGCTTGCGCTCCCACGGCTCGACATCGTCGAACACCGCCATCGCCTTGGTGCCGACCACGGTCAGCCGCCGTTCGCGGTAGGGATTGAGCCGCGACGCGAATAGGTGGCTGCGCAGACCGTTGGGAAAGCGCATGTGCAGATGCGCGAAATCGCTGAGATTGTCGAGGAGCGCTGCCCCTTCGCCACGCACCTCGATCGGTTCCGTGCCGGTGATGGCCAGGATCATCGACAGATCGTGCGGCGCCAGGTCCCACAGCGCATCGTTCTCGGTGTGGAACTTGCCGAGCCCGAGCCGGTGCGAATGGATATAGCGGACCTCGCCGAGCTCGCCATTGTCGATCAGCGCCTTCAACGTCTCGAAGGCGGGATGAAAGCGCAGCACATGACCGACCATGAAGACGCGGCCATTGTCGACCGCCGCCTTCACCGAACGCTCGGCATCGGCCACCGTCAGCGCGATCGGCTTCTCCACCAGCACGTCCTTGCCGCCCTGGACGGCGCGCACCGCCATATCGGCGTGGAACTGCGGCGGCAGCGCCATCACAATGGCGTCGATGTCGCTGCGCACAAACAGCGCCTCCGGCTCGATCGCCAGGCAATCCTGCTCACTGGCGAAACCTTCGGCGCGGGCAGGGTTGACGTCCGAGACCGCGTGCAGCGCGCCGAGCGCCTTGAGGGTGCGGATGTGGTTGCTGCCCCAGTATCCGCAACCGAGGACTGCAATGCGCGGTTTCATCATTCCAACTCTAGAATTTCGTGGCCGAGACATAGCGGCGCGCCCCGCCGAACTCAACCCGGCATTTCTGTGCCCGATTGTCTGCCCGGCAAAGCTTTTCGGCCATCAGAGCGAGGTGCGTCCGCCTGGACACACAAAGTACGTCTCAGACCGAAAAGCTTGGCGACGCGACAGGATGCGATAGAGTGTGGCGCCAGACCGGCTGCGTCGACACCGGCTGCATCGATGCTTGACAGGCTTGGCGTCCCAACCTTATATCCGCCCGACCTTGGCGAACGCTTCGACATGCCCTCTGATTTGAGGCAGATTTCGGGCCTTTCGCCGCCCTGGCGGGGTAGCTCAGTTGGTTAGAGCACGGGAATCATAATCCTGGGGTCGGGGGTTCAAGTCCCTCTCCCGCTACCACTTAATTCTTTCACAATGTTCTCTGCATGGACTTCGCGGCCCCGAAACCCCGCAGAACAGCAGGCCCTTCGGCCAAAAGCTGTGGAGTCGCTGTAGTGGTGAAAGCGACTCATTTGCTCTCTGTCGGCCGATATTCTCCAAAGCTGGGGAGTGCGCCTTTTTACTCCCTAGCTTTCCCCCATTGAAATCACAGGGTTTTCCGGCTCGAAAGCTGCGGGTCGTTTGGTGCAATGCCGCTATGCGGAGAACACACAAAGCAAACCAACTGGTGACCAATTGGTCACCCTGCCCGGCGATGTCTGGCTTTTGGGCAAGCACCGGCTTATCTGCGGCGACAGCACCAATGCTGAGGATGTCGAGCGGGTGCTTACCGGCGTCAAGCCGCACCTGTGCGTTTGCGATCCTCCATATGGCGTCAGCTACGATCCCTCATGGCGAGAGCGGTTCGGCGATGGAGAAGGTCTCGCCAGAGGCAAGGTGCTCAATGACGACCGCGCCGACTGGCGGGAAGCATGGGCCAACGCACGGGTTGCTGAAAGCCTTTACCGCAGAGCGACCGGTGAAGGTCGGGAGGCCGTCACCGCAGCAATTTTCTGGCTGAAGACCAGGGCGCGCTGGAAGGAGACCTCCATCCATGAGCTAGAAGGAAAACTGGACACATCAGTGACCTTCGTTACCACCTATGAAGAAGCAAGCTTCTGTAGGGCGGCATTGCCGACAGTACCGATCTGTCATTCCGACTGTCGTTTTGATTTCGAGTTCGACCCAAGCCCGAAATCAAAATCAACCGAAATCACGACACTAGCGCTGGTCCAGCTTCTCCGCAGTCTCCCGCTGCTTCGATTCGATCTCGTCCAGCACTGCTTCTGGCGCGATGTCCCTCTTAATCTCGCCAACTTCTATATCGCTTACGGCTGGTTTTGCATTCAACCGATCCGCTATCGAATCGACAAGCCCAATAAGCTTTGTGAGTTCGTGCTCCGTCAGCAGGCTCACCTGAAGGTCCAGATCCGCCCGCTTGTCTGCGGCAGCTGACATCCGGTTTTGGCTGATCAGTACAAAGGTCGAGAGGAATATGGCCTCGACGGAAGCTAC